>NZ_JBHYYB010000087.1:0-37920 GCF_042752535.1 Kitasatospora sp. NPDC059327
GGCTGACCCCGCGGGGTCGGCCGGCGTCCCGGCCCCCGGCCGCGCGGCGGCGGGCCCGGTGCTCAGGCCCGGCGCTCAGGCCCGGCAGAGCCCGGTCGACCACTCGACGGTCGCGGCGGCCTGCGAGTACGTCCACTGCGGTGCCAGCAGGTCGCGGTCCAGCTGGGCCGCGGCGCCCTTGTCCTCGACGATGTAGCCGAAGTCCTGCAGCCAGGCGGGGTACAGGTTCTTCGAACCGATGTAGAACGCCGCGCCGTCGACCGCGACCAGCTTGTGGTGCAGCGCGAACGGGCGCCCGTCCGCCCAGGTGGCGGTCGGCGCCGCGCGGAAGGAGGCGAGCTGGAGGTTGCCGCAGAGCGCGGCGCCGGCCTTCGCCGGGTCGCCGGTCAGGGTGTTCAGCCGGGCGCGCAGCACATCGGAGACCTCGGAGAGCGACTTGATCTGCGAGTAGCCCCCGCTGCCGACCGCGCCCCGGTTGGCCGGGTCACTGACCACGATCCGCACCTTGACCCCGGCGGCGAGCTTGGCCGCCAGCAGGTCGTACAGCCTGGCGTCGTAGCGCGGCAGCGGCGGGCAGGTGCCGTTCATGTCCTGCTGGGAGATCTCGATGTGGTCGCGGGCGCTGCCGACGAGCGCGCGCAGGGCGTTCTCCTCGGGGTTGACCGTCTCGTAGTCCCGGTCGGCGTTGGTGTTGTCGTGCAGCGCGAGCGGACCGCACTGGGTCCGGGCCACCCCGGCGACCGGGCCGGGCCGGTAGGCCGAGGCGGGGTCGGCGGCCTTGATGCCGACGCCCAGGCCGCCGACGGCGATGACGGGGACGGTGCCGGTGGCGGGCGCCGCGGGGTTGAGGTCCCGCTCCATCGAGGGCCGGCAGGCGCCGCCGTCCGAGGAGGCGAACCACGCGTTGTCGAACAGGCCGGTGCGGCCGCAGGTCCACTCCCACAGGGTGTCCAGGTAGCGCGCGGCCGAGGTGGCGGCCGGGCCGGTCAGGGCGAGGTCGACGTCCGAGACCGGGTGCGCGGTGTCGAGGTAGTCGTCCTTCCAACCGTTGATGCCACCGGCGATCACGCTGCGGCCGTCGACCACCAGCAGCTTGGAGTGGTTCCAGGACAGCGCCGTGCGCGAGGTGGTCATCGAGGCGATGTTCAGGGTCACCGAGCCGGCCGCGGGGCCGAGCTTGGCGAGCAGCTCGTCGCGGTAGCGCGAGGGCAGGATGTTGGCGTTGTAGAGCGGCGCCGCCCCGACCAGGATCCGGACCTGGAGACGGTGGCCGGCGGCGGCCGAGGCCTTGAGCCCCTCCACCAGCGCGTCCTGGAAGCCGCCGTTGGGGAACGGCGCCAGGGTGGAGACGTCGACCGTCCGGGTGGCGGCGGCGACGTCCGCCTTCATCCGGGCGAGCAGCGCGCGGGTACCCCGGCGGTCGGCGCACGCGGCGTCGCCCCAGCAACCGGGCGTCTGGAGCAGCCAGCCGGCCGGGTCGTCGGTGGCGGAGGTCAGCGCGTTGCCCTCGGTGCGCTCCCAGACCGAGCCCTCCAGGCCGGGCGACACCTCGCGCAGCGCGCGCTCGACCGCGTCGAGGTGGGCCGTCCCGCCGTCGGCGCCGGCCCCCTCCGCGGGGGCCGCGTGGGCCGACGGGGGCGCGACGGCGGCGAACAGGGCGGTGGCGGCGGCGACGGCCAGGGCCGATCGCACGAGGCGGCCGGACCGGTGGGACCAGGGGAGGTGCACGTGAGGTTCCTTCAGGAAGCGGCGGGTGGTTCACCCGTGGGACGACCTGAGATTACCCAAAAGTAACTTCTCGTCCAACTGCACATGACAATCAGTCACCGGGCCGGAAACAGACCTGCCGTTCGGCCCCCGCCGATCGGCCGACACGACGTCAGGACGACGGTCGCGGGAGCGGTCGGGCACCCCGGCCCGAGGGCGCGGCGGGCTGTGCGGGACGGTCTCCGGGGCGGTCGGGTCGGCCGGCCGCCCCCCGACCGTCCGGGGCGTCCGGGCGGGTGACGGCGGCGGCGATCCACACCGTCCGACCGGCGAGCCGGACGCCCGGCCGACCCCCGATCCGTACCGTCGGCCCATGTCCCTCGGCCTGCTCGCGGCGCTCCTGGCCGCCCTCCTCACCGGCTCGGCCACCGTCCTCCAGGCGGTGGGCGCGCGCCGCGCCGCGGTCGGTCACGAGGCGGGCGAGGCCGCTGCCCTGGCCGGGGCGTTCCGCCAGTGGCCGTTCCTGGTGGGCGTCGGGATGGACATGCTCGGGTTCGCCGCCGAACTGGTCGCCCTGGAGCGGCTGCCGCTCTACGTGGTCGAGGCCGCCCTGGCCTCCGCGCTCGCCGTCACCGCCGTCGGAGCGGCCCGGGTGCTGCGGATCCGGCTGCGCCGCAGCGAGTGGGCCGGGGTGGTGTCGGTCTGCGCCGGACTCTGCGTGCTCGCCCTCACCGCCGGACGCGACGGCAGCGGCACCGGCGATCCGCCGCTGCGGCTGGGGGTCCTGCTGGTCTCGGTCGTCCTGACGGTCGTGGGGTGGGCGGTGGTCCACCTCGCCGGCTCGCGCCGGGCCCCACTGCTGGGCCTGGTGGCCGGCCTTCAGTTCGGCGTGGTGGGCGTCGCGGTGCGGGTGCTGCCGGAGCCGCGGCTGCCGCAGCTGTTCGGCGAGCCGTCGGCGTACGCGATCGCCGTCGCCGGGCTCGGCGGCTTCACCGCGCTGACCTGGGCCATGCAGAGCGGCTCGGTCACCGCCGCGACGGCGGCGATGGTGCTCGGCGAGACCCTCGGCCCGGCGGTCGTCGGGGTGCTCGTCCTCGGCGACCACACCCGTCACGACGCGACACCGCTCGCCGTCGCCGGCTTCGCCGCCGCGATCGTGGGCGCCCTGACCCTGGCGCGCTTCGGCGACGCCGAACAGCCTGCCCCGGCCACCGGACCCCCTCCCTGAACTGCTCCTCGATGCCGGGCGGTTCCCCTACCGCCGAAGGAATGTGACGGTTCGTCACATCCACTCCTGGCATCGGGACGGGCGCCGGACGGGCGGGCGCGGATCCCCGAAGAAGTGGGCCGCCCGGCCGGCCTGTTCGGCGTCGACCGGATCAGGCCGTCCGGACCGCCCCGGCGCAGGGCGCCTCGGTGGCGCCGGACGCCCCGTCACGCCGTGCCGCCCCGCCTGCGCCCGCCCCGGCGAGGCGGAGCCGCCGGCGGGCACCCGAGGGGGCGGGCCGGGCCGCGGACCCGCGCCCGCCACCCGGACCCGCCCCCGCCGGGATGTCAGACCGCCGGACCGGCGAGGACCTCGTTGACCAGGTCCCGTGCCTCGGCCTGGACCCGGGCGAGGTGGTCGGCGCCGTGGAAGGACTCCGCGTAGATCTTGTAGACGTCCTCGGTGCCCGACGGACGGGCCGCGAACCAGGCGTTCTCGGTGCAGACCTTGATCCCGCCGATCGCCGCGCCGTTGCCCGGCGCCGCGGTGAGGACGGCGGTGACCGGCTCGCCGGCCAGGTCGCCGGCACGGACCTGCTCCGGCGACAGCCGGGCCAGCAGGGCCTTCTGCTCCCGGTCGGCCGGGGCGTCCACCCGGGCGTAGGCGGGGGCGCCGAACCGCTCGGTGAGGTCGCGGTAGTACTCGCTGGGCGTGCGGCCGGTCACGGCGGTGATCTCCGAGGCCAGCAGGGCCAGCAGGATGCCGTCCTTGTCGGTGGTCCACACCCCGCCGTCCCGGCGCAGGAAGGACGCCCCGGCCGACTCCTCGCCGCCGAACGCGATCGAGCCCTCCAGCAGCCCGTCCACGAACCACTTGAAGCCGACCGGCACCTCCAGCAGCTCGCGCTTGAGGTCGCCCGCGACCCGGTCCAGCATCGACGAGGACACCAGCGTCTTGCCGACGGCCGCGTCCGCCGGCCAGTCGGCGCGGTGACGGTAGAGGTAGTCGACGGCGACCGCCAGGTAGTGGTTCGGGTTCATCAGGCCGCCGTCGGGGGTGACGATGCCGTGGCGGTCGGCGTCCGCGTCGTTGCCGGTGGCGATCGCGAACTGGTCCCGGCGCTCGATCAGCGAGGCCATCGCGGCCGGTGAGGAGCAGTCCATCCGGATCTTGCCGTCCCAGTCCAGCGTCATGAACCGCCAGGTCGGGTCGGTGACCGGGTTGACGACGGTCAGGTCCAGGCGGTGCGTCTCGGCGATCCGCCCCCAGTAGGCGACGGAGGCGCCGCCCAGCGGGTCGGCGCCGATGCGCAGGCCCGACGCCCGTACCGCGTCGAGGTCGAGCACCGAGACCAGGTCCTCGGTGTAGGCGGTGAGGTAGTCGTGGCGGCCGGTGGTCGCGGCGGTCAGGGCCCGGGCGTAGGGCACCCGCTTGACGCCCCGCAGGCCGTCCCGGATCAGCGCGTTGGCGCGGTCCTGGATCCAGCCGGTGGCCTCCGAACCGGCCGGGCCGCCGCTCGGCGGGTTGTACTTGAAGCCGCCGTCGCGCGGCGGATTGTGGGAGGGCGTCACCACGATGCCGTCGGCCAGCGCCTGCGGGTGGCGCCGGTTGTGGGCCAGGATCGCGTGCGAGACCGCCGGGGTGGGGGTGTAGCCGTCGGCGATGTCCAGCAGGACGCCGACGCCGTTGGCCGCCAGGACCTCGACGGCGGTGGCCTGGGCCGGCTCGGACAGGGCGTGGGTGTCCGCGCCCAGGAACAGCGGGCCGGTGATGCCCTGGGCCGCCCGGTACTCGCAGATCGCCTGCGTGGTGGCGGCGATGTGGTCCTCGTTGAACGCGGCGTCCAGCGAGGAGCCCCGGTGCCCCGAGGTGCCGAACGCCACCCGCTGGCCCGGCTCCTCCGGATCCGGGTGCAGCGTGTAGTACGCCGTCACCAACCGCGCCACGTCCACCAGGTCGTCCGGCTGCGCCTGCTGCCCGGCCCGTGCGTGTGCCATCGTCTCTCCCACCAGTGTTCCTCGCCGTGCGCCGGCCACGCGGCCCGGCGCTTCCTTGCCCCGTGCTCACCGATCGTAGCCAGCGTGCGACCATCGGCCCACACGGGGCGACGCCCCGGGCGCCGGGGCGTCGCCCCGTCGGGGCCGATCGGACAACCTTGACGGGTCCGAGGCCGCTCAGTCGCCGACGGGCGGCTCCGGTGTCCCCGCCCCGGGGCCGGACGGGGACCGCAGGGCCAGGAGGACGCCCCCGCCGGCGGCCAGCAGCCCGGTCAGGGCGACCGGGCGCGACCACTCCCCCGCCCCGGTCGGCGCGAACGCGACGGCCAGGACCAGGCCCGACCCGGCGAGCGCGGCCAGCGCGTGCGCGGGCCGGACCCGGTCGCGTTGCGGGCCGAGCAGGTCGACGAGCAGCAGGTAGCCGATCAACAGGCCGGCCGTCACGGCGACCTGGACGAGCGCGGGATCGCCCAGCGCCGCCGCCACCACACTGCCGGCGGCCAGCACCGTGCAGCGGGCCGCGGCGAGCCGGCCGAACCAGGTGTGCGCGCGGCGCGGCGGTTCCTCCAGCGGCGGGGCCGCCCAGAGCGCGAAGGCCCCGGCGGCGACCGCGGCCGCCGACCCGGCCCGGCCCACCACCCCGACGGCGGTGAGGGCGAGCGCGAGGCCGGCGCAGCGCAGCGCGGCCCGTTCGGCCCGGCCGGCCCACGGGGACCACGGGGCCGACCCGGCGGCGGGCCCGGTACCGGCGGCCCCGACAGTGGTCCCGCTCATCGGGCTCCTCCCCCCATCCGGCGGCGCAGCAACGGTGCGAGCGCCAGGTCGAGCGCCTCGCCCGGGGTGTGGCGGACCACCGGGACGCCCCGCGCCCGCAGCGCGGAACGCATCGCCTCGCGCTCGGCGTGCCAGAGCCGCCGGGCCACGGCGCCGACCTCGTCGCCCGGCTCCACCGCCGGTTCGCCCGCCGGGATCTCCACCACGACCAGCGGATTGCCGCGGTCGCGGACGTGGCCGAGCACGTTCAGGATCCGCTGGTCGGCGAGCGAGGTGAACGCGTAGACCAGCGCGTGGCCGGGCAGGGCGGCCAACGGGAGCCGGGGCAGGGCGGGCGCCCGGTGGGACCGGTCCTGACGGACCTCCAGCACGCTCTCCACCATCCGGTAGAACTGCCGGTCGCCGCCGGCGGCGGTGAGCCAGCGCAGCTTCCCGCCGACCGCGATCAGGCCGACCCGGTCGTGCCGGCGCAGGTAGGCCCTGGTCAGCCCGGTGGCCGCGCGCAGCGTCTCGTCCAGGCTGGACAGGCCGGTGGCCGCGTCCCGGAAGTCGGCCAGGGTGTCCAGCAGGACGACCGCGTCGGCGGCCCGCTCGGCCGCGAACTGGTTGATCTGGACGGCGTCCCGGCGGGTGGTCGACGGCCAGTGGATGCGCCGCTGGCGCTCACCGGGCACATGCGGGCGCACGCCGACGACCTCGACGCCGGTGCCCTCCTGGGCGGTGGTGTGCTCACCGAGCCGTTCGGGCAGCCGCACCGGGATCGGGGTGAGGCGGGCCGCCCCCGGCACCGGGAGGACGTCCACCTCCCCGAGGTCGGTGCGCACCGTCCGGCGGGTCAGACCACCGGCGTCGTAGACGTCGAGGTCCACGCTGCCCAGCGTCCAGCGGCCCCAGCGTTCGGCGCGGACGACGAGGTCCACCTCGGTGGCGCCGACGGTCACGGCGCTCAGGGCGACGCCGGGGCCGAGGGCCACGGTCGGGTCGAGCCGGCCGATCCGGCCGTCGTGGCGGACGGCGATCCGGACGGTGATCGGCTCGCCCTCCAGACAGCGGCGCGGTGCGACGGTGCTCTCGGCGGCCAGCCGGGACGGCCGGCCGCGCCCCGGAGCCGCCAGGGCGAGCAGCACCGCCGGGCCCGCCGCCAGGGCGAGCAGCCAGGCGTGGCCGGTGGCCGGCGCGGCGACGGTCGCGGTGACGGCCACCGTGAGCAGGCGCAGGGTCCGCTCGCCGGGCCGCCAGTGGGGCGAGGGCGGGGTGCTGGGCAGGCCGGCCTCGGTGGCCCGGGCGCTGCGGGCCACCAGACGGGCGGCGGACCGGGCGGCGGACCGGTCCGGGCCGGTGGTCCCGGTCCGGGCGGCGGGGTGTCCGGGAGTTCGTTCGGTGGGCCGTGTGACGGTCCGTGCGGCGGTCCGCTCTCCCTTCCGGGCCCGGCCGTCGCGCGCGGGACCCGGCGCCGGGCTCGCGGTCGGGGTGGCGAGCCGCCGTACCGGACGGCGGTCGGGGCCGGCGCTCTGGGCGGCGAGCCGGCGGCCCCGCTGCCCGGGCCGCTCCTCGGCGTCGGCGTCGGCGGCGGCGGCGTCGGCGGGTCGCTCGGCGCTCACCGGGCCGCGCCCGGGACGTCCACCGGGCCGTTCCCGGGCCCGGCGGCCGCGCGCGGTACGGTCTGCGGCGCCGGGACGGCGGCGACCAGCCGCGCCAGGACGTCGTCCGCCTCGATCTGGCGCACCCACAACTCCGGTGTCAGGGTGATCCGGTGGGCCAGCGCCGGAACGGCAAGCGCCTTCACGTCCTCCGGCGTCAGGTAGTCGCGGCCCTCCAGCATCGCGTGGGCCCGGGCCAGTTGGACCAGCGCGAGACCGCCCCGGGGGGAGGCGCCGACCTGGATCTGCGGATCGTTGCGGGTCGCGTCGACCAGCGCGACCACGTAGTCGACCAGATCGTCGTCGACCTCGACCCGCTCCAACGCCGCCCGCATCGCGAGCAGTTCGGCCGGACTGCTGACGGTCTCCAGGACCGGCTCGGGCACCGCGCGGTCCAGCCGGGCGCGGAGCATCGAGGCCTCCAGTCCGGTGGAGAGGTAGCCCATCCGGACCCGGAGCAGGAAGCGGTCGAGCTGCGCTTCCGGGAGCGAGTAGGTGCCCTCGTACTCGATCGGGTTGGCGGTGGCGATCACCACGAAGGGCTGCGGCAGCCGGCGGGTCTCCCCGTCGACGGAGACCTGGCCCTCGGCCATCGCCTCCAGCAACGCGGCCTGGGTCTTCGGCGGGGTCCGGTTGATCTCGTCGGCCAGCAGGAGCTGGGTGAAGAGCGGCCCCGGGCGGAAGACCATCTCCCCGGTGCTCCGGTCGTAGAACGGCGCGCCGGTGACGTCCGAGGGCAGCAGGTCGGGGGTGAACTGGATCCGGCGGAAGTCCAGGCCGAGGGTGGTGGCGAACGAACGTGCCAGCAGGGTCTTGCCGAGGCCGGGCAGGTCCTCGATCAGCACGTGGCCGCCGGCCAGCACACCGAGCATCACCAGTCGGAGGGCCTCGGGCTTGCCGACCACGGCCCGTTCGATCTCCGTGACCACGGCGCGGGCGCGCCGGCCGGCCTCCTGCGGCGTCAGCACGGCCGCCTCGGCCGGACGGCCCGAGGTCTGCGCGGCGTCCTGGGTCTGCCCGGTGTCCGGACCCTGCTCGGTGTCCGGACGCTGCTCGGTGACCGGGGCGGGGGCCTGGGGAACGGCGGTCATGGTTCTCCTGAAGGGCGGCGGTGACCGGCGATCGGCCGGGACCGGCGGGACTGCGGCTGACAGAGGGAGGGGCGGGGAACAGCTGGGGACTACGGAGCTGTGGCGGCGGCGGGGCCACGGAGTCGCGGGCGGTCGCCGGCCGGGAGGGCTAGAGCGATTCGAGCCGGTCGACGAGCGCGAGGAGGACCGGGCCTGGGACGACCGTGTCCGGGTCGGCGGCGTCCGGATCGATCCACGGCCACAACCGGGGGCCGATCAGTTCGGCGGCCCGGTCGCGGTCGGCGGTGAGCGAGACGCCGTGGGCCTCCGAGAGGCGGGCGGCGAAGAGCCGTCGGAGCCGGCCCCGCAGCGGCCGGGCGTCGCCCTTCGGGTCGAGGCCCTGACGGACGGTCCAGTGCCAGTCGCCGAGGCCGGGCTCGCGGGTGTCCAGCAGCCGCGGCCGGCTGCGCAGACCGATGTCGAGGAACCCGGCGCCGGCGACGTAACGGCCGGCGACCGCCGCGGCGGCGACCAGCACGACCGCTCCGGCGACGACCGCGGGCACACCGCCGACCAGGGCGAACAGGACCTCGGCCAGCACCGCGGTGACGGTCAGCTCGATCAGACTGTGCCGGATCGAGCCGGGCACCGCGAGGCCGTCGCGGGACGGGCCCTTGGGGTCGGCGGGGTCGGCGGGGGCGGCCGGGTCCGCCCGGTCGACGGGGGCGGCGCGGCGGAGGCGACCGAGGCGGTCGGCGGGGCCGCCGCCGGCGGCGGGAAAGGCACGGTCGGCCGTCGGCCGGTGCGGGTCGGTCCTCATCGAGACTCTCCGGTCCGGTCGGTCCGCGCTGCTCCGGTCGCTCCTGCGGCCGCCTGCTCGGGCGACTGCCCGGCCCGGTCCGCCAGTCGCTCGGCGAGGGCGTCGAGCGCGGCCTGCGCCCGGCCCACGTGGCCCTGGTCCATCGGGTGGGTGGAGTACCGGGCCTCCCGGAACAGTGCGGTGAGGGCGTGCGCGGGAGCGGGGTCGACGCGGTCGTCGGCGATCGCCCGCTCCAGTAGTTCGGTCGGGCTGTCGGGGGCCTGGCGGGACACCCCGGACAGCGCCAACGAGTCCTCCATCGCCGCGTAACAGGCGATCACCGCCGCCCGCGCGTCGGCCCCGGTCAGGGCGCGCCGACCGGTCACGACGGCGGCGGCGAGGGCGTCCTCGGTCCGGGCGGGCGCGGCCGGCAGCACCACCGGCGGCCGCCGCCGGTGGAAGCGCACCCGCCACAGCACCAGCACGACGAAGACCAGCACGGCGATCACCAGGATGACGCCGAGGACGGCGAACAGCATCGGGATCACATCGGACAGGGCTTCGCTGTCCACCTCACGGGGCTCGGGCGGTGGCGACGCGGACGGCAGGGTGATCTCCGGCAGTGGCAGGTCGTCCCGGGACGGACCGGCCCGCCGGGTGTCCGCGCGGTTGTGGAAGACGAACATCAGCACCGGCACCACGACGGCGGCCCCGGCCAGCAGCACCGCGGTCGCCTCCCGCGTGCGCTCGACCCACGGCGTCGGCCCCGTCAGTCCGCGGACCTCCTCGCGGTAGCGCACCGCGAAGCGGCCGATGACGATCAGCGCGCCGAGGGCGAGCAGCAGCACGAACCCGACGGCGGAGACCGGCACCGCGGCATGGGCCGAACCGAGCGGACCGCCGTCCGGCCGCAGCGTCGAGGCCGCGACCAGCAGGCCGACGATCACCAGCAGGACGCCCGCGAGCCGGCCGCCCGACCCGAACACGCGGTCGGTGGCCCGGTCGCCGTCCGTGTCCTCGGCGCGGTCGCCGGCGTCGTGCCGGTCGGCGCGGTCGCCGTCGTCGGAACGGCTCCGGCCGTCGCGCCGAGGTCCGCTCGGCTGCGTTGTGTCGTTCAAGCGGCCGCCCCCGGTTCCCCCGCCACGCGGTCGGTCCCGCGTGAGGTGCAGCGTCGCACACCAACTGTCACGCTGTCACCCCGCCTTTCGACTGCCGCGCCGGCCGCGGGAGCCGGGCGGTCGCGGGGCCGCCGCGCCCGGGTCAGACCAGGCGGTGCATACCGACGGAGCGCGGGGCCGTCCCGGTGAACCCGTAACGGGCGTAGAGGCGGTGGGCGTCGCCGTCGGCGATCAGGGACACATAGGCGCCCGCCGGGGCCCGGCGCTCCAGCTCGGCGGTGAGCAGCGCCATGATCCGCCCGCCGAGGCCCCGGCCCTGGTGCTCGGGCAGCACGCAGACGTCGACGATCTGGAACACCGACCCGCCGTCGCCCACGATCCGGCCCATGCCGACCACCTCCCCGTCGCGGTGCACCGTCACGCCGTGCCAGGTGTGGGGGAGCCCGGCCGCCACCGCCTCGGCGGGCCGGTCGCTCATCCCCGCACCGGTCCGCAGCCGCCGGAAGGTGTCCACGTCCGGCACACCGGCACGCAGCTCGTAATGGTCAGTATTCGTCTGCATACCTTACATCGTAGACCGTCCGGTCACCGCGCCCGGCCCCCGGCCCCCGCCGTGCGGAGCGACCGGGGGCCGGGGACGTGGCGCCGGGGGCCGAACCGGCCGGGGCCCGGTGGTCAGCCTCGCGACAGGGCCAGGGACTGCACCTCGGGGAGCTTGCGCCAGTCGCTGGAGACGATGCTCGCGTGCGCCCGGGCGAGCTGCTCCGTGCGGCCGCGGGCCTGGTCCGCGGTGGGGTCGGTGCCGCTGATCGCGGGCGCGACGTTGTGCGCGTCCGTCATCGTGAGCAGGTAGTGCCGGCTGTCGTACCAGGAGGTGTCGATGCCGCCCAGGTAGGCGGCGGCATCGCCGTCGAAGACCACGAACCACGGGCGGATCGCCGTCTCCGCGTACTTGGCGCGGGGGTCGCCGGCCGCGGCGCCGTGCACGGCCGGGAACACCTGGGCGTCGCCGATCCGTCCGGCGGCGGCGAGATCGCGCAGGTGGCGTCCGTACTCGACATCGGTGGGCAGGGTGTCGAAGGGGTTGCCCTCCTCGAACGAACCGGGGATCACGTACACCAGCACCCGCCCGGCCAGCGCCGCCCTGGTCGGCCAGTTCCCGGCACGGACCGCCTCGTCGGCGTTCGCGTACGAGCCGCCGCCCGGCTTGGCGAGCAGGTCCGCCGGGCGCAGCACGGCCGAGCCCAGGTGACCGGCGATCAGGGAGTCGAGCTGGGCCGGGCCCATCCCCCGGTTGCCCGCGAAGCCCGCCTTGAGCTCCAGCTTGACCACCAGCGGACCGGCCCCGGGGTGGGCCCCGAGCCAGACCCGGACGTCGTCCAGGCAGGTCTCCAGGTTCTTGTTGGCGCCGCCGGTGTAGAGCTGGGCGGGCGTGCTCGCGCTGACGCAGTTGTTGGCGTTGCCCAGTGGGTTGGAGTGGCTGACCTTCCACTCCTTGGTCACGGTGTCGGTCCAGGCGTCCAGCTCGATCATGCCGGTGCCGGTGTCCAGGCCCTGGGCGAGGTAGCCGAACGCGGCCGGGTCGTAGGTGTTGTGGAGCCCGACGGTGGTGGCGGAGCCGAACGGGAGCTCACCGGCGCCGACGCTCGCGCCGGCCGACTGCGCCGGCAGGAGGGCGGCGGCCGCGGCGAGCAGCCCGGTGGCGATGGTGCCGGCGAGGGCGCGGCGTGCGGTCACGATGGCTTGTCCCCTTGTCACAACGCGGTCGGCGGTCACCTCCGCTGGTCGGCAGGATGGTGCGCCCGAGCATCCCCCACATGAAGCGAACAGAACAAGGCCGTGACGAAATCGGGACGTTCCCACGGCGGAGTCGGATCGGCGCCCGCTCGGGCCCACGGCGTCCGGCCGTGACCGCCGGTCAGGGCCACCGGCCGGGGCCGCCCCTCCTGGACGGCGCCCACCCGGGGGCCCCGGTGGCCGTGGCTCCGGCGCGGGTGAACGGCGCGGGACAGCGGCGGGGCCGTGGCTCCGGCACGGGTGGTCGGCGCGGGACAGCGGCGGGGCCGTGGCTCCGGCACGGGCCCACCAACGGGTTTCCCCGGGGCGGGCGGCGTGGACGGCCCGGCGCGGGCGTCCCGGGCGGCCCGACGATCCCCGGCCGGGGCACTGTCACGGCAAGGCGCCCGGCAGCGCGGGGCTGCCGGGCGCCTTCACCGGTGGACACCGTCGGCGCGGGCCGTCGGATCAGGCCTGCCAGTGCGGCTTGCCGCTGACCATCCGGCAGTAGATCACCCGGCCGCCGGCCTCGTGGGTGCTCTTGCCGAGGTCGTCGTCGCGGCAGAACTGGCCCGCCTTGTAGCAGTTGCCGGCGTTGGAGCGGATCTCGCAGTCCCCGGCGGCCGTATTCGGCTGCGTGGGCGCCGGCTCGGGGTCGGCCGGGGGCTTCACCGTGGTCGCCTTGGGCTCCGGCGCCGCCTTGGTGACGGGCGGCTGGGACTTCGGGGCGGGCGACTGGGGCTTGGCCGTGGTCGGTGCGGGCGCCGGCTCCGCGGGTGGCACCGGCGTGGTGACCGCCGGCGCCGGTGCGGGGTCGGTCACCGCCGGGGGCGGCGTGGTCGGCGCGGGGGTGCTCGGCGCGGCCGTGCCGACGGGGGCGGACGGGGTCGTGACGGCGGGCGGGGTGGCGGCGACAGTGGCACTGTCGGCCGGAGTCGGGTCGCACCCGGTCAGGGCGAGACCGACGGTGAGGACGAGTCCGGCGACGGCGGCCAGGCCGCGACGGCCGCCGCGCATCCGTGAAGACATGAGAGGAGAACGCTCCGTTCCGACGAAAAGATGTTCGTGATTCAATCAGGCTGGCAACACGCCGCTCGCACATCTCCCACACTTCGTTGGCAGATCGAGACCTGACGAACACGGAGCGTCAGCAACGGGCGTTCGCCGATCACCCCTCGTCGAACCGGGCGCACCACCGGGCCGGTCCACACCCGGCCGCACCCGGGCCACGGTCTCCGCCGGACAGGGCCTAAATGCGCCTGCCTGGCCGTGTTTGCCCCGGTTCGCACCACGACGTTGCGTACGGTCGGTGCCTTCCCGGCCGAACCCCGGTCGGCGGGCCAAGGAGACCGGCTGCCGTGCTACGCAAGTGGTGGACCCTCATCGCCGTCTCGGTCGCGACCTTCATGTTGTTGCTCGACATCACGGTGGTGAACGTCGCCCTGCCGTCGATCCGCAAGGACCTCGGTGCCGACTTCACCGATCTGCAGTGGGTGTTCGACGCCTATGCGCTGTCGCTGGCCGCACTGGTGCTGACGGCCGGCTCGCTCGCCGACCGCCTCGGGCGGCGCCGGATGTTCGCCGCGGGTCTGGTGATCTTCTCCGCCGCCTCGCTGCTCTGCGCCCTGTCCCCGAACCCGACCTTCCTCAACGTGTCCCGCGCGATCCAGGGCGTCGGCGGCGCGGTGATGTTCGCGGTGTCGCTGGCGCTGGTCGCCCAGGAGTTCCCGCCCGGCCGCGAGCGGGGCACCGCGATGGGCCTGTACGGGGCGACCATCGGGGTCGCGGTGGCGGTCGGCCCGCTGGTCGGCGGGGCGCTCACCGACTCGCTCGGCTGGGAGTGGATCTTCTACCTCAACGTCCCGATCGGGATGGCGGCACTGATCGTCACCTACCTCAAGCTGGCCGAGAGCCGCGATCCGAACGCCACCAGGGTCGACTGGGCCGGGGTCGCGGCGTTCAGCAGCGGTCTCTTCCTGCTCGTCCTGGCGCTGGTGCGCGGCAACGCCGAGGGGTGGGGCAGCGCGCTGATCGTCTCGCTGTTCGCCGGATCGGCCGTCCTGCTGCTCGCCTTCGTGCTGATCGAGCTCCGCGTCCCCGAGCCGATGCTGCCGCTGCGGCTCTTCCGCCGGCACGCGTTCACCGGCGTGCAGCTCGCCGCGTTCGCGGTGTCCAGCTCGCTCTTCGCCCTGTTCCTCTACCTGACGCTGTACCTGCAGAACTACCTGGGGCTCTCCCCGTTCGCGGCGGGTGTGCGCTACCTGCCCATCACCGCCCTCAGCTTCGTGGTGGCCCCGATCTCCGGCCTGATGCTCTCCCGGGTGCCGGCCCGGCTGATGCTCTTCGTCGGCCTCCTCGCGATCGGTGCGGGGCTCCTCCTGATGGGCGACGTCCAGCCCGGGGACGACTGGACCGGCCTGCTGCCCGGCTTCCTGGTCGGCGGCGTGGGCGTCGGCCTGATCAACCCGGTGATCGCCGACGTGGCAGTCAGCGTGGTGCCCAAGGAGAACAGCGGGATGGCGGCCGGCATCAACGACACCTTCCGACAGGTGGGCATCGCGGTGGGCATCGCCGTCTGGGGGGCGATCTTCGTCGGCCGGGGCGCCGACAAGGTCCGCGAACTGACGGCGGGCACGCCGACCGCGGAGGGCGCCCACCCGCGCGAACTGACCGAGGCCGTGTCCTCCGGCAGCCTGCCGGAGGTCCTCGCCACCCTCCCCGAGCCGGCCCGGCAGGGCGTCGCGGACGCCGCCCGCGCGGGGTTCCTGGACGGCCTGAACGCCGTGCTGCTGCTGGGCGGTGTGGTCAGCCTGGTCGGCGCGGTGCTCGCGCTCTGGCTGGTCCGGGAGAGCGAGATCGACCGCGACACGGCGTAGCCGGGAGGTCGGGCCCGAGCGGCCCGCGCACCGAGCGGCCCGGACCCGGCGCGCTGTGCCGCCGGGCCCGGGCCGCTCGATCTCCCCACTCCCCTCTTTGGCCGATCCGGCCCATCCGGTCTGACCGGTCTGACCGGCAGATCCGGCCGCTCTAGCCGATCGAGACCGTGAAGATCTTGTCGGCGCCGTCCGCCGCCCCGCCGTTGTTGTCGGCGTTGGTGGTGGTGAGCCAGAGCCGGTCGGCCCCGGGCACCTTGGACACCGTCCGCAGCCGGCCGTAGGCGCCGACGTAGTACGCGGTCGGCGTGCCGACGTTCTCGGTGTTCCCGTCGATCGGGACGCGCCACATCCGCTCACCGCGCAGCGCCGCCAGGTAGACCACGTTGCGGACGATGGCGATCCCGCTCGGCGAGGCCTCGTTGACCGGCCAGCTCGCCTTGGGGTTCGTCATCCCCGCCACACCGCAGGTGCCTTCGCAGGTCGGCCAGCCGTAGTTGGCCCCGGGCTTGATCAGGTTGAGCTCGTCGCGCTTGGAGTCGCCGAACTCCGCCTCCCAGAGCCGCCCGTTGCGGTCGAAGGCCAGCCCCTGCGGATTGCGGTGGCCGTAGCTGTAGACGTAGGTGCCGAAGGGGTTGCCGGGCGCGGCCTTGCCGTCGGTGGTCAGCCGCAGGATCTTCCCGTTGAGCGAGTTCTTGTCCTGGGCCAGCGAGGACGTCTGGGCGTCACCGGTCGACGCGTACAGGTAGCCGTCGGGGCCGAAGGCGAGGCGTCCGCCGTTGTGGTAGCGGTTCTTCTTGATGCCCTGGAGCAGCACCTTGTACCCGCCCAGCGCGCTGCCGTCGTACGTCATCCGGACGATCCGGTTGCCCTCGGCGGCGGTGTGCATCAGGTACACGTAGTGGTTGCCGGACCAGTTGGGGTCGACGGCGATGCCGAGCAGGCCGCCCTCGCCGTCGGTGGTGACGGCGTTGGGCACGGTGCCGACCGCCGTCCTGGCGCCTCCGGTGGTCAGCCGGAAGACCTTGAAGCTGTCCCGCTCGGTCACCAGGGCGCTCTTGCCGTCCGGCAGCCAGCCCACGCCCCAGGGAATCGTCCACCCGGTGGACAGGGCGGTCGGCGAGCCCGGGACTCCGCCGTCGGCGGGGCAGGCTCCGGTGGTGAAGGAGACGGCGCCGGAGGGTGCCGAGACGTTGCCGGCGGTGTCCCGGGCGACCACCGACAGGGCGAACGGGGCGTCACAGGCGAGCCCGGTGACCGTCGTCGTGGTGGCCGGCGGGGTACCGGTCACGGTGGCCACCACGGCGTTGCCGCTGCGGACCTCGTAGCCGACCACGCCCTTGTCGTCGGTGGCGGCGCCCCAGGTCAGGGTGGCCCCGGTGGCCGTGACCGCCGAGACGGTCGGGGTGCCCGGCGCGCTCGGCGGCGGGTCGGTGCTCGCCGTGGTGGTGCAGTCGATCGCGACACTGGCCGGCGAGGCGTTGCCGGCGGCGTCCCGGGCGATCACGGTGAGGTTGTAGGTGGTGGCCGGGGTCAGTCCGGTGAGCTGCCAGGACGTCGCGGTGCCCGGCGCCTCGGCCAGCTTGTTGCCGTGCTCGTAGAGGTCGTAGGCCGTGACGCCGACGTTGTCGGTGGCGGCTCCCCAGCCGAGGGTGAGGCCGTTCGGTCCGACGGCGGAGCAGGTCGGCGGGCCGGGGCGGCTCGGCGGGGTGGTGTCGGCCGCCGCGTCCACCCGGAGGCGGTCGAGGTTGGGGCCGCCGTCGGCGGTGGTGGCGGTGGCCCTGATCCGGTTGGTGCCGGCGGCGAGGGTGACGCCGACGGTGCGGTCCGCCCAGGTGTCCCAGTCGGCGGTGGGCGGGAAGGCGACGCCGGCGGCGACGACCTTCCCGTTGACCGCGATGTCCATCGGGCGGTTCGCCGTCCCGGCGTTGGCGTACCGGAAGGCCAAGGAGGCGCTGCCGGCCGCCGTGGCGCTCACCGTGAACTCGACCGCGGAGCCGGTGGTGTTGGTGTAGTCGACGAAGCCGGTACCGGTGTACCCGCTGTGGTTGGTGGCCGCCTTCGCCTGCGTCAGCGCGGCGTCCTCGGCCTGGTGGTCGGTGCTCGCGGTGACCGCCGCCCGGGCGGTGGCCGCCGAAGCCGGCGCCACCACCGCCCCGAGGACCAGGGCGGCCGCGGCGAGTACCGCGCCACCGGCCCTGGCGGCCACCGGCCCCGTACGGCGGGGCTTTCCGGCGCCCGCCACTACGGCACCCAGTGGTTGCCGGAGGCCACGATCATCGACTGGAGCTGCACGCTGCTCCCGTAGTAGAGCTTCTGGTCCACGGGGGTGGCCGCCAACTTGGTCCAGAGCGCGTCCAGCCAGGCCTGCGAGCCCGGGTCGGTCATCGCGGTGACCACGAACGGGGCGGTGAACGCCATGTCGTGCCCGCTGTCGAAGGCGGAACCGTTCAGCTTGTAGCCGGTCACGATGTTCGCCGGGTTGCCGGCCGCCTTGCCCTTGATCCAGCTGTTGATCTTTCGCGCCGAGGCGAGCGAGGCGGCGTCACCGCTGGTGACGGCGTCCGCGCCGATCCGCCAGGGGTCGCGGCAGGCGTTCCAGGAGTAGTCCCCGTCGTTGGGGCTCTCCAGGACCTGGCCGGCGGCCGGCTTGGCCGTGCCGTTGGTGTTGACCACGAAGTCGGCGAGCAGTCCGGTGTTCGGGGCGTAGCCGCTCTGCTGCTTGGTGATCAGGCTCTGGTGCGCGGTGCGGATCGTGTCCCACCCGGCGTCGCCGGTGGCGGTCCGGAAGGCCCGGAAGTGGTCGATCATCCAGTCCGAGGAGCGGGTGACGTAGTAGGTCGAGTCGCCCTTGCTGGACCAGTCGCCGAGCAGCGTCAGGTGCGTGCTCGGGTTGATCTCGCTCGCCTTGATCGCCTTGATGTGCTTCACGGCCAGGTCCTTGTAGTTGTACGTGCCCGTGCTGCCCCACTGCCGGTCGGCGAGCAGCAGCCCGTAGGCGACGTCGAGGTCCCCGTCGGTGGCCGAGTCGGAGCCGTTGACGGACTTGCAGGAGGAGTCCTGCTCGGCCGCCAGCAGATCGGCGTTGTTGACCGACTTGTGCGCGAGCACGTACTTCACCAGGCCGTCGAAGACGGTCTTCGCGTTGGGGTCGGCGCCGGCCATGGTGGCGGTGACGACCATGCCGTAGCCCTGGGCCTCGGCCACGTACGGGTGGTCGGCGTCCGGCGAGATCACCTGGTACCAGCCGTTGCCGCAGTTCTGCTTGACGAACGCGGCCTTCCAGGCGTTGTAGACGGCGACGACCTTCTGGTCGAGGTCGGCCTGCGCGCCGGTGGGCTTGAGGATCCCGGCGGCGTACGGGTAGCGGTGGCCGCCGAAGGGCACGGCGGGCCCGGCGGCGGCCTGCTGCGACACGGCGGACACAGCGGAAGCGGTGGACACGGTGGCGGACGCGGCGGGCGCGGTGAGCAGCCCGGCCGCCAGGCCGGCGCCCGCGAGGACGGCGGCGGTGGTGCGACAGTGGCGCGCGGTGGTGGTCAGCGGTGACATCGGCGTACTCCTCAACCCTGGTACTGGACGACGATCTTGGTGAACTCGTACGGGGACTGCGCGACGCCGCTGCAGGCGTCGGCGTCCGTGCCGGCGCCGCAGGCACGGTCGCGGTTGACCGACCAGAAGGCGTACCGGGCCAGGTGGTGCTGCTGCGCGTAGGCGAGGATGGTCCGGAAGTCGGCGGTGGTGACGGTCTCGCCCGCTTCGTCGGTCTTCCCGTTCATCGAGGAGACGCCGATGTGCCGGTAGGCGGCGTCGTCGCTGTAGCCGTAGGCGCTCTTCACCGCCGCCTTGAGGCCCTCCAGCGCGCTGACCGAGGCCTGGCCCATGGTGCCGCTGTGACCGCCGAAGTCGAACGGCATGATCACCCAGCCGTCGTTGGCGAGGCCGGCCGCCGCTCCGCGCTTGATCAGGTCCTTGCCGGTGGCGTCCGGGCCGCTCGGGGTGGTGCCCATGGTCACGTAGGTGACGATGCCCGGGTTCTTGGTCTTGACGATCTTCAGGGCGTCGACGACGCGCTGCCGGACCGTCGCGTCGGAGAACTCGGTGTCCTCGATGTCGATGTCCAGCGCCTTGAGCTTGTAGGCGTCGATGACCTTCTGGTAGGCGCCGGCCAGCGCGCTCGCGCTGGAACACTTCTCGCCCAGCTTGTTGCCGCTCCAGCCGCCGACGGACACCACGACGTCACCGCCGGCCGCCCGGATCGACGTGATCGCGGCCTCGTCGGAGCCGCCCTTGAGCGCCCGACTGCCGTCCCACTTCGGGTTGCAGCCGCCGTCGGAGAGGATGAACGCGAGGGTGAACCACTTCACCCCGGCCGCCTTCATCACGTCGGTGGGCTTCTGCGGGCTGCCCCAGCCCAGGTACTCGTAGGGTGCGGCGGCCATCGCCGGCACGGCCGCCGCGACGGGAGCAGGCGGGGCGGCGGTGGCGGCCGACGCGGTGGCCGCCGGGGCCAGCAGCAGGGTGGCCGAGCCGAGCGCGGCGGCCAGCAGCGGGGCCGTGCGGCGGACTCCGATGGATTTGTGCATGCCAACTCACTTTCGTCAATCCTCCGCCCGGGGGCGGCGGATCAGGGGGAGGACGGGCGAGCACTCGCGAACGGTCCGACGGCGACCGTGGCGGGCGCCACCAGGATCGGGGCACCCGGCCGCCGGGTCAATGACTTTCGTTAGGAAAGTTTCCCAATGGTCAACCGTCGCAACCCCCGTTTCACCCGGACATCTTGACGAAATTAGTAATGCTCCCTAACTTGAACCCCCCGGCACCCCGTCCGGCGCCCGCTCCCCCACGTCCGGAGGCCCCGGTGACCCCTGGCCTGTCCCGAAGAATCGGCCTGTTCCAGGCCACCGCCCTCAACATGAGCCAGATGTGCGGCATCGGACCGTTCGTCACGATCCCGCTGATGGTCGCCGCGTTCGGCGGCCCGCAGGCCGTCATCGGCTGGATCGCCGGCGCCGTCCTCGCCCTCGCCGACGGCCTGGTCTGGGCCGAACTCGGCGCCTCGCTGCCGGGCGCCGGCGGCACCTACGTCTACCTGCGCGAGGCCTTCCAGTACCGGACCGGACGGCTGATGCCGTTCCTCTTCGTCTGGACGGCCATGCTCTTCATCCCCCTCATCATGTCCACCGGTGTGGTCGGGTTCGTCCAGTACCTCGGCTACCTCTGGCCCGGTATGACGAACGGCCAGGGCGACGCGGTCGGGCTCGCGTTCTGCGCCCTCGTGGTGGTCCTGCTCTGGCGGCGGGTCGAGAACATCGCCAGGCTCACCACCGTGATGTGAGGCGTGATGATCCTCTCGGTGCTCGCCGTGATCATCGCCTGCTACACCCACTTCAGCCCGGGCCGCGCCTTCGACTGGCCCGCGCACGCCGTCGAACTCACCCACGGCCAGTTCTGGATCGGCTTCGCAGCCGGCCTCACCATCGGCATCTACGACTACCTCGGCTACAACACCGCCGCCTACCTCGGCGCCGAAGTACGGCGCCCCGGCCGGGTCCTGCCGCGTGCCATCGTGCTGTCCATCGTCGGCATCATGACCATCTACCTGCTGCTCCAGATCGGCGTACTCGGCGCCATGGACTGGCACGCGATGCTCGACCCGGATTCCGTCGCCTCCAAGTCGGTGGCCTCGGCCGTCCTGGAGAGCACCTGGGGCAAGGGCGCCGCCGACGTCGTGACCGTGCTGATCCTGATCACCGCCTTCGCCTCGGTGCTCGCCGGCCTGCTCGGCGGCTCCCGGGTGCCGTACGACGCGGCGCGCGACGGCGTCTTCTTCCGCGCCTTCGGCAGACTGCACCCCCGGCACGGCTTCCCGGTGTACGGGCTCGCCGCCATGGGCGCGCTCACCGCAGCCGGCTTCCTGCTCGGCCGCCACCTCGGCAACAGCACCACGCACCCGCCGCTGACCGTGCTGATCAACCTGCTCACCACCGTGATGGTGATCGTCCAGGCACTCGCCCAGATCGTCGCGGTCACCGTCCTGCGCCGCCGCCAGCCGGGGCTGGTCCGGCCGTACAAGATGTGGCTCTACCCGGCCCCCGGGATCGTCGCGGCCGTCGGCTGGCTGGTCATCTACGGCTACGCGGACCGCAACGCGCCCGGCTTCCACCCCATCGAGTGGTCGCTCGCCTGGGTGGTCGCGGGCTGCGGCGCCTTCCTGCTCTGGGCCCGGGCCGAACGGACCTGGCCGTTCGGCCCGCGCGAGGTACGGGAGGAGTACCTGGCGGAGGAGGTCCTGGCCTGATCCGCCTTCCCCCGCGGCCCCGGAGCCCCGGCTCCGGGGCCGCCGGCGTGTCAGCGGAGGTCGAGCTCGTGCTGGACGCGCCACCGGATACGGCGGGCCGCCTCGGGGAGATGCAGGGCCACCTCGGCGTCGAGGCGACGGCGCTCGGCGCGCAGGAGGCGCGCGACGGGGGCGCGCGAGCAGCGCAGGAACCACCAGGAGTGG
Organism: Kitasatospora sp. NPDC059327; assembly: GCF_042752535.1. Lineage (NCBI taxonomy): Bacteria > Bacillati > Actinomycetota > Actinomycetes > Kitasatosporales > Streptomycetaceae > Kitasatospora > Kitasatospora sp. NPDC059327. The sequence continues at coordinate 21,467 of NZ_JBHYYB010000087.1, forward strand.
ATCCCGGCGATCCCGGCCGTGACGAGCCGGTGATCGCTCCTCATACGGCGCACCCCTCGGCGGTGGCCCGCAGCAACGCGGGAGGCGCGGCCTCGGGACCGCACTCGGCCCAGACGATCTTCCCGACCCCCTCGCGCGGGCAGCAACCCCAGCGCAGCGAGAGGGACTTGACAAGGATCAGCCCCCTCCCGGACTCGTCCTCGTCGGAGCCCGCACGAAGCACCGGCCCCCGGTCCGCACGGGCGTCATGCACCTCGATCCTGAGGCGCTCGTGGTCGACGGAGAGCACCAGGTGGACCTGGTTGCCGGCGGGCGTCCCGTGCAGAACGGCATTGGTGACCAGCTCCGAGACGAGCAACAGCCCGACGTCGGCGAAGCGTTCACCGCCCGGAGTACCTGCGAGGAGCCCTTCGAGCACGCGCCGCGCCTCGGCCGGGGACCGGCGACTACGCGGGAGCCAGCAGCCGACCGAAGCGGCGGGGAGGGGAGGCTGGTCGAGGATTTCGGGCATGGCGTAGCCACCTTCCGAGTGTGGGGCATCGAGCCACGGAAACGGCAGGACCGAGGCAGGGGGCACCTGGTGACGAGCCGCCGTGGTCACTCACGTGAACTGCGAGGTGAGGAAACGCGAAACGCAATGAGAGCGTGAACCGTCAGCGGAGAAGACGCTTCCGCCAGTCACTCATGTCACTGTGCGTCAGCTGTCCGCTACTCCCAGCATGGAGCACCGCACATCGGCACTGCAAGTCATGTCGAGCAAATATGAAAACTTTCACTCCTAAGCCCAAGGTGCCGCCTCTAAGCTCGCAGTAGGCGGTGGCGAAGCACCGTCCACGGCATGCACACTGGTCCTCGGACAGGTCAGGAGGGCTTACGTACATGGCAGTTGCAGTGCCAGCCGTGCGCTACCGGCGCATCGCGGCCGAGCTCAGGAGACTTCGCGAGCTCAAGGGCCTGTCGGCCGAAGAGGTGGCCGCCCAGGTCGACGGCGTCAACCTGGTGAAGCTCAGCAGGTACGAGAACGCCCGTGTCCAGCTGAAGCCCGAAGTCGTCCGCGCGCTCCTCGATTTCTACGAGTGCGACGCGGAGTTGAAGGAAGTCCTCGTCGAGATCCTCAAGGACAAGCGCCGACCGGGGTGGATGGCGGGATATGAGCAACTGAACCCGCTGTACACAGACTTGATCCGGCTCGAAGAGACCGCTGCCGGCATGAAGTCCTACGAGGCGGCCTACATTCCCGGGCTTCTCCAGACCCGCCAATATGCGCACGCCATCATCGCCAGCGGCGTCATAAAGAAACCGAGCGTCGAAGAACGCGTTGATGTCCGAATCAATCGCCAGTCCGTCCTGACCCGAGCCGAGAGTCCACTGAAGCTATGGGCAGTCATCCACGAGTCGGCCCTGTCCATGGGCGCATCCGAGGGAGTCATGATTGATCAGTTGGACAAGCTCCTTCAGTTCAGCAGGCTCCCGAACGTCAACATCCAGGTCATGTCGGCCATGGCTCCTCCACACCCGGGGATGACCGGCCCCTTCTCCCTGCTGGAGTTCCGGCAGCGCGATCTTGACCTTGTCCTCCAGAGCGGCCTGCTCGGAGGCAACTGGGTGGAGGATCCGGATCACGTAGACATCTATCGAGCAGCCTTCGACGAGATCATGGCTACCGCTCTCGACCTCGACCAGTCACTCAGCCTCATCACAGAGAAGAGAGAAAAGCTCAAGTGACCCACTTCCCCGATGCCTCAGCCCTCCCTGTGAAGTGGAAGAAGGCACTCGCCAGCGACCCGAACGACAACTGCGTCGAGTGCGGCACCCTGGGCGACGCCGTCATGGTGCGGGACAGCAAGGACCCCTACGGCCCCGCGCTCGGCTTCGGTGCCGATGCCTGGCGGGCGTTCGTCGCCGGAGTCCGCTCCGGGGAATTCGCCGACCACCGCTGATTCGTCCAGTCCGGCAGCCCGCGCCGCACGGCGTGGGCTGCCAGACCCCCCAGCTGCTCCTGGCCCTGCTTCAGAACTCCCGCACGAAGAGAGTGAAGTGGAAGAGTGAACAGGATCAATCCGGTAGCCCCGTTCAAGAAGTCGTCCTATTCCCAACAGGGCGGCGAGTGCGTCGAGGTGGCGAGTCTGAGTGACGGTGGTCGCGCCGTCCGGGACAGCAAGGACCCCTACGGCCCCGCGCTCGGCTTCGGTGCCGATGCCTGGCGGGCATTCGTCGCCGGAGTCCGCTCCGGGGACTTCCGCCGCTGACTCCACCCCGTCTCGCGACAGCCCCGCGCCCTCGCGGCGCGGGGCTGTCACCCTTCCCTCAGAACGCCTCGGCCACCCCCGGCGGCGGGGTGATCCCGAACTCGGACTCCAGCAACTCCACCAGCTCACCCCCGCTTTCGACCTCGTGGACCGACGCGCCGCCTTCGGGATCCGTCCGCGTGAGCGTCCTCCCGTCCAGCTGCAGGTGGCCGTCGGGCCGGGTGCGCTGGATGTAGAAGCGGTGGAACGGCGAGCGCGGGTAGGTGGCCACGAACCAGTTGGACATCGTGAGGTCGGGCGCCGGCACCGGGTCCAGCGTGAAGACGTGCTGGTCCTCCCAGTCCTCGCCCGTCCTCGCCTGCAGCACCCAGCGCGGCGCGGGGCTGTCCGCCTCCTCGACGATCAACCGGTGGGTGCGGCCGGCGCCCTCGCGGACCAGGCCGGGGACCATCGGCAGCGGCTCCAGCAGGGCCGTGCGCGAGCCGTACCCGACATCGACCAGGTAGCGGCCGGGATCGCCGGGCACCTGGACGGCCAGCACCATATGGGTCCGCGGCCGGACCTCCCCCGGGCCCGCGCCGAGGCGGACCCGGCCGGTGAGCCGGGTGACCTCGAAGCCCAACTGGTCCAGCACGGCGGCGAACAGCGAACTGTGCTCGAAGCAGTAGCCGCCGCGGGCGCTGTCGACGAGCTTGGCCTGGAGATCCGCGAGGTCCAGCGACGGCACCGAGCCGGTGACCACGTCGAGGTTCTCGAACGGGATGCCCCGCACGTGCGCGCGGTGCAGGGAACGGAGGGTCTCGACGGTGGGCGCGGGCTCGCCCTCCCATCCGATGCGGGCGAAGTACTTCTCAAGATCGACGGTCATCCCACCACGGTACGGACCGAACGGCGGTGGCGGCCTCCTCCGCTGGTCCCGGTCGAGGTGGGCCGCGCGCCCTAGACTCACCGACCACGATCCGGCCCGGCCCGGCCCGGCCAGCGGACACCGGGCCACCGGTGGCTTCGTGGCCGGGCACTAGTCTGGCCACGCGAACAGAGGGAGGTGGCCCGGCATGGTCTCGGACGGGGACTGGTACGTGCTGGTCGAGGAGGACCGGAACAACGGGAGCACCTCCGACTTCAGCCCCGACGTACACCGGTGGCAACTGGCCCGGGAACGGCAGGCCGCCGACCCGGAGGCCGCGGGCGCCCTGGCGGAGGAGCTGGCCAGGACCTACCTGCCGCAGTCACGCTCCCACATCAGCGCGGGCCACGGCCGACGGATCTACCGGCTGCCGGACGGCACCCTGCTGGTCCGGATCACCGACCGGTCCACCCGCGTCCACTTCCGGGTGACGGTGGCCGCGTTGGTGGCGGAGGTACCGGAGGCGGCGAAGGTACCGGCGCCGGCGCCCCAGCCGAAGCGCAGGTTCTTCGGCCGCTGAGGCCGGCCGACCGACCGGCGCTCCGGCCCGCCCCGGCTACACGCCCAGGGCCTCACTGCCCGACCGCCCGGCCCGCCGGACCAGGACGGTCAGGACGAGGTACGCCACGAGGCTCGCCAGACTCGGCACGGCCCCGATGAGACGCAGTTCGCCGCGCGTCAGCGAGAGCACGTGCAACAGCAGGACCGGTACCGGCAGGACCCGCCAGACGACCTGCAGCAGCAGGTGGACCGGCGTCGCGACGTCCGCGCCGCCGGCGTCGCGGAAGGAGAGCACGGCCACCACGGCGAGTGCCGCGCTCACCCCGGTGACAGCCGCCGCCGCGGTGGCCCAGGGCCCGCCGAGCGCGAAGGCCGCCCAGGCGGCGAGCGCCAGCAGGACCGCCACCAGGGCATAGGCGCCGGCCGCGCGCCGGAAGTGCGAACCCTTCTCGTCCCCCGCGCCGCCGCGTGCCGCACCGCCCCCGCCGGGCCCCACCGCGCGGGCGGCGGCGCCCGGCGGAAGGGCGCCGGGCGGCACCGTCGCGTCCACCACCGTGACCGTCGGCGCCGCCGGCTGCTCCGGCCGGGCCGGGTGGACGGCCACCCGGGGGATCGGCTCCTGGATCCGACGCACCGCCGCCCGGGAGCGCCGGAACGCGGCGGCGGCCTCGGTGGGCCGGCCCGCCACGGTGAGCGCGGAGCCGAGCAGGGCCAGCGCCCACAGCTCGGCGGGCACGTCGTCCTCCGCCACGGCCAGGGTCACCGCCTCGTTCAGCGGATCGACCGCCTCCAACGGCCGCCCGGCGCTGGGCAGGGCCCTGCCCAGACCGCTCAGCGCCGCCGACAGTACGGCCGGCCGACCGGCCTCCCGGGCCATGGCGACCGCCTCGATCGCCCGGGCCACGGCCTCGTCGTGGCGCTCCAGCGTGCCGAGCGAGGCGGCCAGCGCGGTCAGGGCGCGGGCCCGGCCGGCCGGGTCGTCGACACGGGCGCGGAAGTCGGCGACCGCGCGGTGGAGGGCGGCGGCCTGCTCGTGCTGCTCCAGCTCCGACAGCAGCTCGCCCGCCTCCTCCAGCACCAGGTGACCGGCGAGTTCGTCGCCCAGGTCGAGCAGGCCCTCGGCCGCCTCGGCCACGAAGGCCAGGCCCAGGTCGCCGCTCGCCCGCCCGGCCAGACCGAGCGCGACGAGGTGGCGGCGCCGGTCCCCGGCCCCCCGGAAGGCGTGGACCGCGAGCGTGAACGCCGCGGCGGCGGGCAGCGCCCGGCCCGTCAGGTCGAGGCCGACCAGCCCGAGCTGCACATTGGCGAAGCCGGTGCGGAGTTCGTCCCCGGCCGCCTCGGCCACCCGGACGGACCGGCTCAGGTCCTTCGCGGCCGCCTTCCCCCGCCCCTTCTCCGCGAGCGCGATCCCGGCGTGCAGGCTCCCCCGGTACTCGGCCTCCGCGTCGCCGGTCGCCCGGGCCGCGATCGCGGCCGCCCGACGGCCTTCCCGCGCCGCCTCCTCCGGCCGGCCGACCGCCCGCCAGGCCTCCGCCAGGGCGGCCAGCGCCGTCGCCGCGACCTGCCAGTGCCGGATCCGCCGCGCTCCCTCGGCCGCCTGGCGCAGCAGTGCGAGGGCCTCCTCGGGGCGGCCGTCCAGGCAGCGCAGCCGGCCGAGCCGCACCTGGGCCGCCAACTCCGCCGCCGGGTCGCCGCGTTCGCCGGCCAGGGCCTGGACGAGGGCGGCGGCGTCGGCGAGCTCGTCGCGGTGCAGGCCGTCCTCCAGGTACGGGTCCAGTGCCTCCGCGAGGCCCGCAGCCGCGTCGGGCCCGCCGGCGGACGCGGCCCGGCGCAGCAGTCCCGCCGAGGTCGGGTGCTCGGCGTCGAGCCAGGCGAGCGCGGCGGCGCGGTCGGCGAAGGCGCGCGCGTCGGTCCCGGGGCTGCGCCGCAGGGGGCTCAGGCGCAGGCAGGCGGCCCGGACCCGCTCGGTGTGGGCGCGGGTCAGCCGCTCCAGGGCCTCCCTCGCCTCGTCGGCCGCCGCGTCGGGCCTCGCTGCGCCGGACGGCACGGCGAGCGGCAGGTGGTCGTCCGCGTGCAGCGTGGGCCGCCACCGGTCGGGGGCGTCGCTCCGTGCCAGCAACCCGACCGCCAACAGGTCGTCGAGGTCGGCGGCGACCGTCCCGGCGGCGGGTCCGGCGAGGTCCCGGGCGGTGTCGGTGGAGAAGTCCGCCCCCGGCAGGAGGCGGGTCAGCCGCAGCAGCCTGGTCGGCCCGGTGCCCAGTGCGGCCAGGGCGAGCAGGTGGACGGCGGCCAGGGTCCGTACGGGTCCGTCGAGCCGTTCCAGGCCTGCCCGGAGCCGGTCCAGCTCCCGGGAGGTCTCGCCCGCCGTCGCACCGGTGCGGGCCATGGTGGACGCCGTCACCAGCAGGGCGGGCGGCAGGCCGCCGCAGGCCTTCGCGAGGCGCCGCAGGTCGAGTCCGTACGCGGCGCCGGCCGGCCCGCGGGCGCCGCGGGCGGTCAGCTCGGCCCGCAGCAGGTCGGTGGCGTCCGCGGTGGTCAGCGGCGCCAGCCCGTGGAGGGTGCCCGGGAGGTCGCGCGGGGTGTGTCGCGCCGTCACCAGCACGCCGGCCGTACCGGGGGCGGGCAGGAGCGCGGTCAGGTCGTCGTCGGTGGCCGGGTCGTCCAGGTGCAGCAGGACGCGGCGCCCCCGGGCGGCGTAGCGGGCCAGGGTGCGGTGCAGCAGTGCGGCCCGGTCGGCCGGATCGGACGGGATGTGCTCGGGCGGCAGTCCCGCGGCGCGCAGCGCGCGGGCGAGGGCACGTTCGGGGCGTTGGCGGCGGATGTGGTCGGAGCCGTGGAGGTCGATCGTGAGCAGGCCGCCCGGGAAGTGCCCCTCGGCCCGGAGGGCGTCGCCGGTCCGGCGGGCCAGCGCGCTCTTGCCGACGCCCGGCGGGCCGGTGACGACCGCACAGGTGTGCCCGTCGCCGGTGAGCGCGGTGCGCAGCGCGGCGAGTTCCGTGTCCCGGCCGGTGAGTTCGGCGGGCGGGGGTCCGGGGAGCGGTGCGAGCACCTCCGGCAGGCGGACCGCGTACGGCCGGTCCCCCGTCGACCCGTGGCAGAGCACGCCTTCGCGTTCCCGGTCGGCCCACGACCAGTCCACCGTTTCCATCCAGCCCCTCGACAAGTCCGTGCCGCCGACGGGGCGAACCGGCCCGGGACGGCCCCCGGCCCCGCCCGGCTCGCTCCCCCGACCGCTCCCGCCTCTGCTCCGCCCGACTCCGCCCCGGACGGGTCGCGGCCCCCGGTCCGACTGTGCGGAATCCATGACGATATCTCACATTTCCTTTCCTGTAAGGGCTTTGGACGTTCATCGGACGCACCGGGGGCCTCGTCGGTCACAGCGGAGTCCACCGGTCCCGGGGGTGTTCCGCGTCGACGCACGGCTCGGGGCCGGGCGGAGTGGTCGCGCGCGGCGGTCACCGGAACATCGGGGGTACGCGCCCGCTCGCCCGGCGCGTGCCACCGGGGCGGCGGTCAGCGGTTCGCCCGGTGTTCATCCGCCGATCGCCCGGCGGCGGGCGCCGGTTGGGCCGGCCCCGTCATGCTGGCGGCGGCCTGTCGGCACTCCCCCGGGACGGACATCGTGACCGAATCGCGCACACCGCGGTGGCGTCGGAGCCTCGCGGTCCTGCTCGTCGCCGTGGCCGGCCCGGTGGGGGTGCTGGGCGCCTCGCCCGCCCGGGCCGCCGCGGCCGACGACATCCGGATCAACGAGGTGGTGACCACCGGGAACGTCGACGACTCGATCGAGCTCCACAACAAGGGCTCCGCGACCGTGGACCTCTCGGGCTGGATCCTCCGGGACGACGACGACGGCTCCCGGTACACGATCGCCGCCGGGACCACCCTGGCCCCCGGCGCGTTCCGCGCCTTCGACGTGCACGCCGCGTTCGGCCTGGGCTCCTCCGACCGGGCACGGCTGTTCCTGCCGAACGGCAGCACCCTGGTCGACAGCTTCGGCTGGAGCGCGCACTCGGCCCCGTCCTGGTCGCGCTGCCCGGACGGCACCGGCTCGTTCGGCAAGGCCGCGGTCACCCTCGGCGCCGCGAACGCCTGCGGCGCCACCGGCCCGACCGCACCGGCCGCCTGGCCCGGCGGCGGTTCGGTGGCGAACGCCGACGCCTCGAACGTCTTCGGGTCGGACCTCAGCGGCCTCTACCTGGAGGGCGGCGTGCTCTGGGGCGCGCAGAACTCCGGCAGGCTGTGGCGGCTGGTGCCGAACGGCTCCGGCGGGTGGAAGCCGGACACCGCGAACGGCTGGAGCTCCGGCAAGGCGCTGCGTTTCCCGGGCGGCTCCGGGCGGCCGGACGGTGAGGGCGTCACGCTCACCGGCGCCGGCGCGGCGGGGGGCGTGTTCGTGTCGAGCGAACGCGACGGGGACGCCTCCGGCACCAGCCGGCTCTCCGTCCTGCGGTACGACGTGAGCGGCACGGGCTCCACGCTGACCGCCGCGAAGGAGTGGAACCTGACCTCGGCGCTGCCCCCGGTGGGCGCCAACCTCGGGCTCGAAGGCATCACCTGGATCCCCGACGGCTACCTGACCGGGGCCGGGTTCAAGGACGCGTCGACCGGCGCGGCCTACGACCCGGCCCGGTACGGCGCGCACACCGGCGGGGTGTTCCTCGTCGGCGCCGAGGGCGGCACGATCCACGGCTTCGTCCTCCAGGACGACGGGGCGTTCACCCGGGTGGCGACCGTCGCCGGCGGCATGGCCGGGGTCATGGAACTGCAGTGGGAGCCGCAGGCCGCACGCCTGTGGGTGGTGTGCGACGACACCTGCGACGGCCGGCACCGGACGATGCGGGTCGGCGCCGACGGCGTCTTCACCACCACCGCGGTCTTCGACCGCCCGAGCGGCATGGGCAACCTGAACAACGAGGGCTTCGCACTGGCCGGCGCCGCCGAGTGCGTCGCCGGCGCCAAGCCCGTCTACTGGGCCGACGACGGCGACACCGGCGGCCACGCGCTGCGCAGGGGCACGGTCGGCTGCTGAACGAGCGGCGCCGTCGTGGTCCCGCCACCGGCCGGGCGACGACGGGCCCGTGCCGTCAGAGCGACGCGCCCTGGTCCACCAGAGCCGTACGGCGTTCGAAGACCTCGGGGCGCGCCCGGTCCAGCGCGGTGGCGACGGCGCCGAGCAGCACCGCCTCCTCCCCCAGCCCGCTCGGGGCGAGCTTCGGGCGGAGCGGGCTGAGCCGGTGCAGCTCCCGCTCCAGCGGCTCCAGCAGGAGGTCCGCGCTGCCGCCGACCCCGCCGCCGAGCACCACCAGGTCCGGGTCGAGCACGGCCGCCAGCACCGCGATCGCGTAGGCGAGCTGCTCGGCCTCGCGCTCGACCGCGCGGGCGGCCAACGGGTCGCCGGTCCGGGCCGCGTCGAAGACCTGCTTGGCCGTCAGCGGACCCCGCATCCCGAGGCCCAGCGCGGTGCGGACCACCGCGTCGGCCCCGGCCGCCCGCTCGATCGTCCCGGCCGGTTCGCCGTCGGGCCCGGGAGCCAGCGGCACCAGGCCGACCTCGCCCGCCGCGCCGTGCGCCCCGGAGAGCAGCTCGCCGTCCTTGAGGACGCCGACGCCCAGGCCGGTGCCGATCAGCAGGTAGGCGAACATCCGGCTGCCCCGGCCGGCCCCGAGGGCGTACTCGCCGAGGGCGGCGAGATTGGCGTCGTTGCCGACGGTGAAGGCGGTCTCCAGGCCCTCCCCGATCCGGTCGAACAGTCCGCGTCTGCCCCAGCCCGGCAGGCTGGTCGCGTACCGGACACCGCGCCGCTCCTCGTCCCAGACCCCCGGGGTGCCGATCACGGCGTGCACGATGTCGCCGGCCGCCAGCCCGGCCTCGGCGGTCGTCTCCCGGGCCGCCGCCACCACGGCGTCGGCCACCGCGTTCGCCGAGCGGCCCTTGTTGGGCACGTCCCGGCGGGCCACGATCCGCCCCGCGAGGTCCGCCACGGCGACCCGCAGCCGGGCCCGGCCGATGTCCACGCCGAGCACGTGGCCGGCCGTCGGGTCCGGCTCGTACAGCACCGCCGTGCGGCCGCGCTCGGGGACGAAGCGGCCCGCCTCGCGCACCAGCCCGGCCTGCTCCAGCGCGGCCAGGGCGGCGGAGACGGTGGGCTTGGACAACCCGGTGTCCCGGGCGAGCTGGGCGCGCGAGGACGGGCCGCCGGTCCGCAGCAGTTCGAGCAGCAGCCACTCGTTGTTGCTCCGCAGGCGCTGCCGGTTCCACGGCTGCGCCGGGGTCCCGCCCGGCGGAACGGCGGTCGGCAGGTGGCGGCTCATCGGGTCCTCCGGTCTGGGGCGGTGCGCGACGCCGTCGTCGGCGCGCCTGGCCTGCGCTGAGGCCTCGCCCAGTATGACCGGTCGTCAATCCGCCGCCCGGCCGGAACCCCTGCCGGGGCCCGCGACCCGATCCACCCGCTGACCTGGCATGTCCTCGACCGGGGGCGGCCGGCGGTGACCCCGCCCGCACCGCACCGCGCCGGTCAGCCGACCCAGCCGCCGGTCAGGCCCTGCACCGCCGAGCCGTCCAGGTCGGCGAGCTTGGCGCCCACGAACGCGCGGGCCCGCTCGGAGGTCTGCGCCCGGAACGGCGGGTGGTCGGCGGTCAGCGCCGTCACCACCGACTCGGCGGCCTGCTCGGGGGTCTGCGCCTGCGCGAAGGCCGCCCGGGTGCGGTCGACGTAGGCGCCCAGCGCGGGGGCGTACGGGCCGGCGGCGGCCAGCAGGGCGGGGATGTCCAGACCCTGGCTGGCGACGAACTCGCTGGCCACGGCGCCCGGTTCGACCACGGTGACCTTGACGCCCACGGTCGCGGCGACCGGCGCCAGCGACTCCATGAAGCCCTCGACGGCGAACTTGGCCGCGCAGTAGGCCTCGTTGAAGGGCTGCCCGACCACGCCACCGACGCTGGTGACGGTGACCACCCGGCCGCCGACGGCCCGCAGGTGCGGCAGCGCGGCCCGGGTGACGTCGACGACGCCGAAGAAGTTCACCTCCATGGTGGCCCGGACCGGCTCCAGCCCGTCCTGCTCCACGGTGCCGACGTAGCCGGCCCCGGCGTTGTTGACGACGGCGTCGAGGCGCCCGTGCCGGGCGACGACCTCGGCCACGCAGGCCTCGACCGACCCGGGGTCGGTGACGTCCAGGCGGGCGACCTCGATCCGGTCGGCGACGCCCGCCGCCTCGGCGGCGGCGAGCAACGCGCCGGACCGGCCGGTGTCGCGCATCGTGGCGACGACGTGGTGCCCGGCGCGGGCGACGGCCACGGCGGCGGCGAGGCCGATGCCGGAGGACGTGCCGGTGATCAGGGCGATACGGGTGGTGGTCATACGGGCGCTCCCGGCGGGCTCGGATTTATGTGCGTGCACACACACCATAGATTCCCGTGCACGCACACGCAAACAGGTAGAGTGACGGCATGGCGCGCACCGAACTCACCCTGGGCGAGCTCACCGCCCGCGACCACGCCTTCTACGGCCTCGTCTGGGCCGGCACCACCCTGAGCACCAAGGTCGACCAGGCCCTCGGCAAGGCCCACGACCTGCCGCTCTCCTGGTTCGAGGTGATGCTCTGGCTGCAGGGGCAGGACGAACCGGTGGCCGCCTCCGACCTGGGCGCCAAGACCCTGCTCAGCCGCAGCCAGGTGTCCCGGGTGGCCGACTCGCTGCAGGCCCGGGGCCTGGTCGAGCGCGCCCCCTCCCCCGTCGACGCCCGTTCGGTGCGGATCGCCCTCACCCCCGAGGGCCGGCGGCTCTTCGCCGCCGCCGACGCCACCCGGCGCGCCGTGCTGGCCGAGGCCTTCGACGACCGGCTGGACGACGCGGACATCGCGGCCCTGGAGGCCGTCTGGGCCAAGCTGAAGCGGCCGGCCCCGCCCCGGGCCTGAATCGGGCCCCGCGCCCGGTCCGCCCACCCGCCTCGCCCTGCACCCGGGCCGGTTACAACACCACCACCGGTCGGTCAAGCTTTGGCCGGTCCTCGGGCGTGCCGCAGCCCGGAGCGTGATCATGTGAGTATGCGGTTCCGGCACGGCGAGACAGGAGAGGGCGCCACCCCCGCGAGCCCGGGCACCCGGTCCCGGGCGACAGCGGCGGAGGCCCCGGCCGCGCACGCCGCAGCCGGCACGAAGAGTGATGGACCGGATCTGCTGCGTGACGCCCTCGCGGTGGCACCGGTCGGCGTGGCCCTGCTGGACGACCGGCTGCGCTGGACGTACCTCAACGCCGCGTTCGCCACCGTGACCGGCCTGCGCCGGGCCGACCTGCTCGGCCGGCCGGTCGGTGAGACGGCGTTCGCCCGCGCGGCCGACACGCTCGCCCGGGTCCTGGGCGACGGCCGGACCCGCGAGCAGGCCACCGGCGGGCCCGACGGCGCGGGTGCGCCCGTGCCACCCGGCCTGCGCGTGCGCTACCGCCCGCTGGAACGGGAGGGGCGGATCACCGGCGTGGTGGTGGTCGTGCTCGACGACCCGGACCCGGAGCGCGAGCTGCGGCGCGAACTGGAGCAGGCCCGGGCCCGGCTGGCGCTGCTCGACGCCGCCGCCGAGCGGATCGGCAGCACGCTCGACGTCGACACCACCTGTGCCGAGCTGGCCGCGTTCGTCGTCCCCCGGCTCGCGGAGCTGGCGACCGTGGACGTCCTGCCGCCCGAGGCGACCGCCCGCACCGGTGGCACACCGGGCCTACGGCTCCACCGCGCCGCCGTCGACTGCGTCGCGGGCCTGCGCGAGGCGGTGGCCGACCTGGCCCGGCCCGGCGAATCGGTCCGCCACCGGGACGGCTCGGCCGCCGCCCGCGCGCTGGCCGGCGGCGTCGCGGTGCTCGTCGACGGCCTGCCGGAGGACGGGGCGGCCCGCACCGCGCCGGACGGCGTGGTGTCGGCCGTCCACCGGTCCGCCGGCGTGGTCTCCCTGCTGGTCGTGCCGCTGACCGCCCGGGGGCACCTGGTCGGACTGCTCACCCTGGGCCGGACGGCCGCCTCGGCGGGCTTCACCCCGGACGAGGCCGTACTGATCGGCGACCTGGCCGCCCGGGCCGGCGCCGGCATCGACCACGCCCGCCGCTACACCCGCTCGCAGGGCATCGCCCTCGAACTCCAGCGGGCGCTGTTGAGCGAGCCCGGCAGCCCGCACCAGAACCTCGAACTCGCCTCCCGCTACCTGCCGTCCGGCACCAGCTCGGTGGTCGGCGGCGACTGGTACGAGACGGTACGGCTGCCGTTCGGGCGGACCCTGTTGGTGATGGGCGACGTGATGGGCCACGGCGTCGAGGCGGCGGTCGACATGAGCACCTACCGCTCGACGCTGCGTGACGTCGCGGGGATGGACCTGCCACCGCACCGGATCCTGCGCCAGCTCGACACCGTCATCGCGGCCAACGAGTCGGCCCGCCCGGCGACCTGTCTGCTCGCCCTCGCCGACCCGGGCCGGGGCCGCTGGACGCTCTCCAGCGCGGGTCACCTGCCGCCCGCGCTGATCACCCCCGACCGGCCGAACGAACTGTTGCGGATCCCGACCGGGCCACCACTGGGCACCGGGTTCGGCGGCTACGAGCAGGCCACCCGCGAACTGCTGCCCGGCCAGACCCTGCTGCTGTACACCGACGGACTGGTGGAGCGGCGGGGCGAGGACATCGACGCCTCGCTCGACCGGCTGGCGGGGCTCCGGCTGCCGGCCGCCGGCGAGCTGGACGACCTGCTCGACGCCGTGCTGCACGCGCTGGGCCCCTCCGCCACCGGCCCGGCCGAGGACGACATCGCCGTCCTGGCCGCCAGACCCCGGGCCCGGCCGCTCCCACCGGCGGGGTGACCCCGGGCACCACCCCCACCGGCCCGGCCACCGGCCCGGCCGCGCTCAGAGCTTGGCGAGCGCCTGGTCGAGATCGGCCCAGAGGTCCTCCGGGTGCTCGATGCCCACGGCGACGCGAACGGTGCCGGGACCGATCCCCGCCGCCGCCAACTCCCCGTCGTCGAGCTGACGGTGCGAGGTGCTGGCGGGGTGGAGGACCAGGGTGTGCACACCGCCGAGCGAGGGCGCGAGCGAGGCCAGCCGCACCGACTCGGTGAACCTCCGGGCCGCCTCGCGGCCGCCGGCCAGGTCGAAGGCGAGCACCCCGCCGTGGCCGCCCGGCAGCAGACGGCGGGCCAGTTCGTGGTCCGGGTGGGCGGGCAGTCCCGGGTAGTGGACGGCGGTGACGGCCGGGTGGGCCGCCAGCCGGCCGGCCAGCTCCAGCGCGGTGTCGCAGTGCCGGCGCATCCGCAGGGCCAGCGTCTGCAGGCCGCGCAGGGTCAGCCAGGCGCTGTGCGGGTCGGCCGAGGCGCCCAGTTCGACGGCGTAGTGCCAGACGGTCCGGTGGAGTTCGGCGTCGGCGAAGACGGCGAGGCCGGCCAGCACGTCGGAGTGCCCACCGAGGTACTTGGTCGCCGAGTGGACCACGACGTCGGCGCCGTGCTCGATCGGCCGGCAGAGCAGCGGGGTGGCGAAGGTGTTGTCGACCACGCTGAGCACCCCGGCCTCCTTGGCGACCCCGATCAGCCCCGGCAGGTCGGTGACCCGGGTGGTCGGGTTGGAGATCGTCTCCAGGTGCAGCAGCCGGGTGCTGGGGCGCAGCGCGGCCCGCACCTCGGCCGGGTCGTCGCCCTCGACGTGGGTGACCTCCACGCCCCAGCGCCGGGCCAGATCGGCGAGCATCGCGAAGGTGCCGCCGTACAGGCTCCGCTGGGCGATCACGTGGTCGCCGGAGCTCAGCAGCGCGAGCAGCACGGTGTTGATCGCGCCCATCCCGGAGGCGGTGGCGATCGCGCCGGCGCCGCCCTCCAGTCCGGCGACCGCCTTCTCCAGCGAACGGACCGTCGGGTTGCCGTAGCGGTTGTAGAAGAACGCCTGGTCCGGGCCGCCGAACGCGCGGGTCAGGGCCTCGTTGTCCTCGAAGGCGAAGAGGTGGCTCTGGTGCAGCGGCACCCCGAGCGGACGGCTGCCGGTCACCTCCTCGACGGGCGGGTGGACGATCCGGCTCTCGGGGCGCAGCACGCTGTCGAAATCGCTCATGCCGCCCATCCTCGGCCGGAGCGCCCGGCCGCGCCCAGGGCCAATCCCGATCAGGTGGCCCCTGACCGGCTCGGCGCCGGGCGGCCCCTGGCGGGGTGTCAGAGTCCGCCGGCCGGCAGCAGGACCACCCGCGCCGGGTCGAAGGGCTCCCAACGGGCCGGGTGTCCGCTCCGGGCCACCCGCAGCCGGCACCAGCGCGAACCGCCCGCGTCCTGCCACCACCCGCTGATCCGCCCGAGCGCCCACCGGCCGTCGCCGAAGTGCACCTCGACCGGCTGGTAGACCCACTCCACCTCGGTGTCCACCGGCCCCTCGCCCCGCCCGGGTCCGACTCGGCCCGGTTCGTCCCGCGCGGGTGCGTCCCGCGCGCCGCGCTCGTCTTCGAGTACGGGCATGCCCCGACCCTCCACCACGGTTGCGCCCTCCCGGTCCGGTGCGGCCGCCGGCTCCCCTGACGGGACAGCCGCGCGACCGGGCGTAGTCGCCACCCGACCGACTCTACAGCCGTGTAGAGGTTCCGCGCCGGAAGCCGGGCGAATCAGCGGCCGGGTCGAATCACCGGCCCGGCCGCTCCCCCGGGCCGGGCCGGCGACCGGTGGCCCGCCCCGGTCAGGAGGACGACAGCGCCCGCGCCAGGTCCTCGGCCTCGCGCAGCTGCCCGACGCCCAGCCGCCGCAGGTCCCGGAGCAGCAGCGCGCCGTCCGCGACCGCGCCGTCCGGCCGGGGCACCTCCGGCGGCAGCGGCACGCCGAGCAGCGCCGCGAGGTCGCCCGCGGGCAGGCCCAGCACCACGGCGAAGTCGGCGACCAGATCCGGGGTCGGCTCCTGCGCGCCGATGGCGATCCGGCCGTACGCGTCGGCCATCCAGGAGCGGCCGGTGAGGTGCCGGAAGACCTTCGCCGTCCCGGTCCAGCCGAGGTTGCGCGACGCGACCATCCGCATCAGCAGGTTCCCGGCGGAGGACGGGTCCGACGCGTACACCGGCAGGCCCTCGATCCGGCCGGTCGGCCCACCGGGCGGCAACGAGGCGACGAAGGAGCGCAGTTCGGCCCGGCGGTCGGCCGGCAGCGCCGTACCGAACCGCACCACGCTCACGATCGAGGTGGTCACCATCCCGCCGACCGGCGCGAGGTCCGCCGGCAGCGGGAGCGCCGCGATCTCGAACAGGTCGGCGGTGTCCAGGCCGAGGGCGGGCGCGAGCCGGCGCAGCAGCGCCGGGTCCGGCGCGCCGCCGTCCAGCGCCTCGGCGAGGTCCGCCTCGGCGACCCCCGCCCGACGGGCCCACTCGGCGGGCGCGAGGCCCCGGTGGTCGAGCAGGCGGAGCATCAGCGCGGCGAAGCCGGGAAGCGCAGTCATCCCGTCAGCATAGGGCGGCCCGGCCGCTCCGGAGCACCGCCTCCCACCTGGGGCGATGCCCTGGGCGAACGCGCGCCGGCCGGCCGGCGCGGTCCCTCGTGGGCACCTGCCGGGAGCACGGCCGTGCGCGTGGCAGCCGCGTCGTCCCGCCGGGCCCCGTGTCACCCGTTCGGCCGCCGATTCCGGCGGGAACCGTGACACGCAGTGACGCGGTGGTGCGCGACGCGCCCCCGGACCCTAGCGTCGGCACCGTGGCGCGGCCGTGGGGGCCCCGCCCGGCGGGCGCGCCCGCCGGCGCGGCGCGCCGCCCCCCCCCCCCCCCCCCCCCCGGGTAAAAAAAAAAACACCCCCACCCACCACAC
>NZ_JBHYYB010000088.1:0-37135 GCF_042752535.1 Kitasatospora sp. NPDC059327
AGCCTCCGCGAACACCGGGAACGACGTATACAGGCCATGACCCATGTCCCGGACCTGACTGCCCTGCCCGGTGAACAACACCGCCAACTTCCCGCCCGAACGCCGACCGGTCACCACCCCCGAACCGGAACCCCCGGCGGCCAGCCGCCGCAGCCCCGCCACCAGACCCTCCCGGCCCGCCGCCACCACCACCGCCCGCTCCTCGAAGACGGTGCGCGAACCCGCCAGCGACAACCCCACGTCCACCGGATCCAGCCCCGGCCCGGCCTCCACGAACGCCGCCAACCGGGCCGCCTGACCGCGCAGCGCCTCCACCGACCTGCCCGACACCACCCACGGCAACGGGACATCCCGCACCGGGACCACCGCCGAACCCGGAAGCTCCTCCACCACGGGATCCGGCATCTGTTCAAGGATGACGTGGGCGTTGGTGCCACTCACACCGAACGAGGAGACGCCGGCCCGGCGCGGGCGGCCGGTCCGCGGCCACGCACGCGCCTCGGTCAACAACTCGACCGCGCCCGCCGACCAGTCCACCTTCGGACTCGGCTCGTCCACATGCAGGGTCCTCGGCAGCACACCGTGCCGCATCGCCTGCACCATCTTGATCACACCCGCCACACCCGCGGCGGCCTGCGCATGCCCGATGTTCGACTTCAACGAACCCAACCACAGCGGCTCACCCCCCGAACGCTCCTGACCATAGGTCGCCAGCAGCGCCTGGGCCTCGATCGGATCACCCAGCGTCGTCCCCGTGCCGTGCGCCTCCACCGCGTCGACGTCCGCCGCCGTCAACCGCGCGTTCGCCAGCGCCTGCCGGATCACCCGCTCCTGCGACGGCCCGTTCGGCGCCGTCAGACCATTGGACGCACCGTCCTGATTGACCGCCGAACCACGCACCACCGCCAACACCGGATGCCCGTTGCGCCGCGCGTCCGACAACCGCTCCAGCACCAGCACGCCCACACCCTCGGCCCACGCCGTCCCGTCCGCCGCACCCGCGAACGCCTTGATCCGACCGTCCGCCGCCAACCCACGCTGCCGCGAGAACTCCACGAAGACGCCGGGAGTGGCCATCACCGCGACGCCGCCGGCCAACGCCATCGAGCACTCGCCCTGCCGCAGCGCCTGCACCGCCAGGTGCACCGCCACCAGCGAGGACGAGCACGCGGTGTCCACCGTCACCGACGGGCCCTCCAGGCCCAGCGTGTAGGAGACCCGCCCGGAGACCACACTGCCCGCCGTACCGATGCCGAGGTAGCCCTCCAGGCCGTCCGGGACGCGGGTGAGCCCGGCGGCGTAGTCGTGGTGCATCAGGCCGGTGAAGACGCCGGCGGTGCTGCCGCGCAGGGTGGTCGGATCGATGCCGGCCCGCTCGACCGCCTCCCAGGAGGCCTCCAGCATCAGTCGCTGCTGCGGGTCCATCGCCAGCGCCTCGCGCGGCGAGATCCCGAAGAACTCGGCGTCGAACTCGGCCACGCCGTCGAGGAAGCCGCCGTCGCGGGTGTAGGACTTGCCGGGGGCGTCCGGCGAGGGGTCGTAGAGGTCCGGATCCCAGCCGCGGTCGGTCGGGAAGCCGGAGACGGCGTCGCCACCCGCGTCGACCAGCCGCCACAGGTCCTCCGGCGACTCCACCCCGCCGGGCAGCCGGACGCTCATCCCGACGATCGCGATCGGCTCGTCGAGGGCCGACACCGTGGTGCGGGCGGTGGTCCGCCGCGCGCCGAACAACCGGTCGTGCAGGTGCCGGGCGAGCGCACGGGGGGACGGGTGGTCGAAGGCCGCGGTCGCGGCGAGGGCGAGCCCGGTCGCCTCGACCAGCCGGTTGCGCAGTGCGACGGCGGTCACCGAGGTGAAGCCGAGCTCCTTGAACGCCCGGTCGGCCGCCACGGCGTCGTCGCCGGCCAGGGCGCCGATCTCGGCGGTGGCGGCGCGGACCAGGTCGAGCAGGTGGTGGTGCCGGTCCGCCGGCGGCAGCGCGGTCAGCGCGGCCACCAGTTCGAGGGTGGCCGCCTCGTCGGGGGAGGCCGCCCGGGCCGGGGTGTCGATCAGGCCGCGCAGCAGGGTGGGCACGGTGCCCCGGCCGAGGCCGACCGTGTCCAGCTTGAACGCGACGACCAAGGCCTCGTCCACCTGGTGGGCGGCGTCGAAGGCGGCCATCGCCTGCTGGGTGGTCAGACTGCCGATGCCGGGGGCGCGCGAGGCGTCGGTGTCGACCGCGCGGCCGGTCGGGCCCCAGGCCAGCGAGGTCGCGGGCAGCCCGAGCGAACGGCGGCGCTGGGCCAGGGTGTCGAGGAAGACGCTGAGCGCGGCGTGGTGGAGCCGGCCGCTGGCGCCGAGCACACCGTCGGCGGAGGAGTTGAAGACGAGCGGGACGGGGCTGGTGCCGGCGGTGAGGTCGTGCAGATTGAGCGCGCCGGTGACGCCGGCGCGGTACCGGTCCTCGGGGGCCGCCGGCTCGGCCGGCGTGTGCACGACCATGGTCAGCGGCGTCCGGACGGTGGCCAGCAGGGCGGCGAGCGCGTCCCGGTCGGCGAGGTCGCAGGCGGCCAGTTTGACGGTGGCGCCGAGCTCCGCCAGTTCGGCGCGCAGCCGGGCGGCCGCCCGGTCGGCCCGGCCGTGTCCGCTGACCAGCAGCAGCTTGCGGGCACCGTGGGCGGCGGTCAGGTGGCGGGCGAGGTCGGCGGCGGCCGGGTGGTCCGCGCCGGTGATCAGCACGGTGCCGCGCGGGTCGAGCAGCCCGCCGCCGGTCGCGTCGGCGTGGACCGAGACCCGGGCCAGCCGGGGCAGCAGGGTGACGCCCTCGCGGACGGCGAGCTGGCTCTCCCCGGCCGCCAGCACCCCGGCCAGCATCGCGGTCGACTGGGCGTCGTCATCCAGGTCGACCAGCACGAGGCGGTCCGGGTGCTCGTTCTGCAGTGAGCGCAGCGCGCCCCAGAGCGGGGCCTGGACGAGGTCGCGGGCGCCCTGCTCGGCGGGGTCGGCGGAGACGGCGACGGCCCGCCGGGTGACCACCGCCAGCCGGGTGTCGGCGACCCCCTGGTCGGCGAGCCAGTCGGCGAGCTGCTCGGCCAGGACGCGCAGGACGTGCTGGGAGTTCTCGGCGAGGTGTCCGGCGGTCCGGACGCCCGTGCGCACGGTGAGCACCGCGACCTCGGGCGCCGGGGCGCCTGCGGCCACCGCGGCCCGCAGCCCGGCGAGGTCCGCGACGGCCTCGGCCTCGCAGCCGTGCGGCCGCAGCTCCTCGGCGACGGCGACGGCGTCCGGTCCGGCGACCGCCCAGCGGCCGGGCGCGGCCGGGCGGGCCTGCACCGACGGCATCGGGATCCAGTCGAGCCGGAACAGCGTCTCGTAGTGGCTGCTGCTGCTCGCCCGCTGACGCGCCGGCAGGTCCAGCAGCACATGCCGGGTGATCTTGCCCGAGGCGGTACGCGGGATCCGGTCGATCTCGTACAGCTCCTCGGGGACCTTGAAGTAGGAGAGCTTCTCCCGGCAGGCCGCGAACAGCTCCTCGGGGTCGAACCCCTCGGCGGTGGGCACCAGGAACGCGACCGGCACCTCGCCGAGGACCTCGTGCTGCTTGCCGACCACCGCGACGTCCGCGACACCGCGGACCCCGCGCAGGACCTCCTCGACCTCGCCGGGGTGAATGTTCTCGCCGCCCCGGATGATCAGCTCCTTGATCCGGCCGGTGACGGTGAAGTAGCCCGCCTCGTCGCGCCGGGCGAGGTCGCCGGTGCGGAACCAGCCGTCCTTGAAGGCGGCGGCGGTCTCCTCGGGCCGGTTGTGGTAGCCGCGCATCACGCTCGGGCCCTTCACCCAGACCTCGCCCTGCTCGCCGGCGGCGACGTCGACGCCGGTCTCGGGGTGGACCAGCCGCACGCCGAGGCCCGGCACGGGCAGGCCGCAGGAGCCGTCGACCCGGGCGCCGGTCGGCCAGTTGATGGTGATCGAGCCGCAGGTCTCGGTGGAGCCGTAGGCGTCGAGCAGCGGCGCCCCGAAGACCTCCTCGAAGGAGCGCCGCAGGGCCGCGGTGGTGATCGCGCCGCCGACCAGGCACATCCTCAACTCCGGTGCCACGAAACCGCTTTCACGGGCAGCCTGGACAAGGTAGTGGTACATGGTCGGCACGCCGGCGAGGAAGGTCGAGCCGTCCTCGCGGATCGCCCTGAGGACCTCGTCGGCGTCGAAACCGTCGACGATGCGCGCGGTCGCGCCGACCGCGGTGACGCCGAGCACGCAGAAGATGTGCGCCAGGCTGTGGAAGAGCGGCAGCGGCCAGAGCACCCGATCGTCGGCGGACAGGCCGGGCACCGGCACGTAGCAGGCGGCCACCGACCAGAGGCAGCTGCGCTGGGTGGAGAGCACGCCCTTCGGCCGGCCGGTGGTGCCCGAGGTGTAGAGCATCCAGGCCGGGTCGTCGAGGGCGAGGTCGTCGCGCGCCGGGACGGCCGGCTCGGTGCCCGCCAGCACCTCGTACGCGACCGCGCCGGCCGGGGCACCGTCGGGGACGGTGAGGCCGTCGACCACGACCACCTTCAGGCCGGCCCGCTCGGGCAGCAGCGCGTCGAGCAGGTCGAGGTGGGCCGCGTCGGTGATCACCAGGCGGGCGCCGCTGTCGTCCAGCAGGTACGCCAGCTCCGGCTCGGTGACCCGCGGGTTGATCGGCACGCCGACCGCGCTGGCGCGGGTGATCGCCAGGTAGCTCTCGATCATCTCGACCCGGTTGCCGAGCAGGATCGCGGCCCGGTCGCCGGGCTGCAGGCGCAGGCCGGCCAGGTGCCCGGCGAGGCGGCCGGTGCGCCGCTCCAGCTCGGCGTAGCTCACGCTGCGGTGGGCGTCGTGGAACGCCACCTTGTCGCCGAAACGGGCGGCGTTCGCCCGCAGCAGCTCGGGTAGCGGCCGGATCAGCTCGGTGCGCAGCATGTCGCATGCCTTTCGGGCGGGAGTCGCGGAGACGTGGGGCCGGCCGAGGGGCCGATGCCGGGTGTGGAAGGCGGCGGGAACACCTCGCGCCGCCGACAAGTCTGCTGGCGAACAGCCGGACCCAATCCCCTATCAACCCCCCTACCGATCCCTCACTTGCGCGTTCTCCGGTGCCGGGGAGCATCGCGGCGACGGCGTACGCCCTAGGCTTCGAGGCCCTGGCCACGAGGTCCTGGCCACGTCGTTGAAGCGGAGCTGAGATCGATGACCGGTACCCCCGTGCAGCAGTCGGCGACCGACACCCGTCGGATCGCCGTCGCGCTGGGCGAACGCTCCTACGAGGTCCGGATCGGAGCCGGGGTCCGGCACGACCTGGCCGAGGTGATCGCCGGGATCGGCGCGCGGCAGGTGGTGGTCGTCTCGGCCCGGCCGCCGCAGGAGACCCCGGACCCGGGCGTCCCGTCCACCCTGGTCCGGGCCCGCGACGGAGAGCGGGACAAGAACCTCTCCTGGGTGGAGGAGCTCTGCCGCCGCTTCGCGGACGCCGGGCTGACCAGGTCCGACGCAGTGGTCTCGTGCGGCGGCGGGACGACCACCGACGCGGTCGGACTGGCGGCGGCGCTCTACCACCGCGGCATACCGGTGGTTCACCTGCCGACCTCGCTGCTCGCCCAGGTCGACGCCAGCGTGGGTGGCAAGACCGCGGTGAACCTGCCGCACGGCAAGAACCTGGTGGGCGCGTACTGGCAGCCCCGGGCGGTGCTGTGCGACACCGACTACCTGACCACCCTGCCGCGCCGCGAGTGGGTCAACGGGTACGGGGAGATCGCCCGTTGCCACTTCATCGGGGCCGGCGACCTGCGTGACCTGCCGCTGGCCGACCAGATCGCGGCGAGCGTCGCACGCAAGGCCCAGATCGTCAGCGCCGACGAGCGGGACACCGGTCTGCGGCATCTGCTCAACTACGGCCACACCCTGGGGCACGCGCTGGAGCGGGCCACCGACTTCCGGCTGCGGCACGGTGAGGGGGTGGCGATCGGCACCGTGTTCGCGGGCCGGCTGGCCGGCGCGCTCGGGCGGATCCCGGAGCGCCGGGTGACCGAACACCTCGACGTGGTCCGGCACTACGGCCTGCCGACCGAACTGCCGGCCGGGCCCGGCACCGGCGAGCTGATCGCGCTGATGCGGCTGGACAAGAAGGCCACCGACGGCCTCGCCTTCGTACTGGACGGCCCGGCCGGCGCGGAGCTGGTGTCCGGCATCCCGGCGGACGTGGTGGCCGCGACACTCGACTCGATGCCGCGCGCCGACGCCTGAGCCCCTCGTCGGAACGCTGCGGAGGACAGATGACCGAGCACGCACGGATCAGTGGCACCACCCGGCTGTTCGCGGTACTGGGGGATCCGGTCTCCCAGGTCCGCGCCCCGGCCCTGCTCAACCCGTACTTCGCGGAACACGGCATCGACGCCGTCCTGGTGCCGGTGCACGCCCCGGCCGGGCGGCTGGCCGAGGTGGTCACCGGCCTGCAACGGGCCGCCAACCTGGACGGCCTGCTGATCACCGTCCCGCACAAGATCGAGGTCCGCCGGTTCGCCGACCGGGTGAGCCGGACCGTCGAACTCACCGGCAGCGCCAACGCGCTGCGCCGGGAGCCGGACGGCACGTGGTTCGCCGAGAACTTCGACGGCACCGGCTTCGTCCGGGGGCTGCGGCGCCGGGGTCACGAGCCGCGCGGCCGCCGGGTGGCGCTGATCGGCGCCGGCGGCGCGGGCAGCGCGGTCGCCGCCGCGCTGCTGGAGGCCGAGGTCGCCCGGCTGTCCGTCTGCGACCTCGACCGGTCACGCCGGGAGGGCCTGGTCACCCGCCTCGCCGCCCACTGGCCGGGGCGGGTCACCGCCGACGAACGGCCCGACCTCGCCGCCGCCGACCTCGCGGTCAACGCCACCGCCCTGGGCCTGCGCCCCGGGGACCCGCTGCCGTTCGACCCGGCCGGCCTGCCGCCGGGCGCGCTGGTCGCCGACATCGTGATGAAACCCCGGGAGACCGGGCTGCTCACCGCGGCGGCCGCCCTCGGCCTCCCGGTGCACCACGGGAACCACATGCTGGACCAGCAGCTCGCGCTGTACGCGGACTTCTTCGGCCTGGCCGGCCGCACCGCCCACTGACGACCCATCGGACCGGCCGTCGCACCCGCACGGGTGAGACGGCCGGTCCTTCCGTGTGCGCAGCGTTCGCCGACGGGCCCCGGACGGACGGCCCGGCGGTACCGGACCGGCACCGCGATGAGTGTGGAGTTAGCCGGTGATGGGTTCGCCTGCCAAATCATGACCGTGCCGCGATGCACCGAAGCAAGCACGAATCGGGGAGGTGCGGACACGGCGGTTGCCATCACGTTTTGGGGGATACGTGCTTCGACTTGTGGAACGAGACGACCATCTGCGGACCTTCGACCACCTGCTCCGGGACGCCGTCGCCGGTACCGGGCGCGCGCTGCTGATCGAGGGCCCGATGAAGACCGGCAGGACCGCGCTGCTCGGCGCCATGGCGAGGCGGGCCGGCGAGGCCGGCTTCGAGGTGCTCGGCGCCACCTGCTCGCGGGTCGAGGCGGAGCTGCCCTTCGGCATGCTCGACCAGCTGCTGCACCGCGCCCCGTTCCCGCCCGGCCCGGCGGCCGAGCTGGCCCGGCTGCTCGCCGGGAGCGGCCGCCCCGCGGACGACGCGACCGGGATGGAGCGGGCCCGCGCGTTCGGCCGGCTCTCCCTGGCGGTGCTCGAACTCGCCGCCGAGCGGCCGCTGCTGCTGACCGTGGACGACGTCCGGTGCGCCGACCCGGCGTCCCTGGACTGGCTGCTCCACCTCGTCCGCCGGACAGGCCTCGCCCCGGTGGTCGTCGCGGTGACCGACGGCTCCGGGCCCGGCGGCCGGCAGTTCCCGTTCTGGGCCGACCTGCTGAGCCACAGTCACGCCGTCCGGATGCAGCTGGACCCGCTGTCCGCGACCGGGGTCCAGGAGTTGCTGCTGGACCGGCTGGCGGCCACCCGGGCACCGGAGGGCACGCGGCGGCGGGTGCTGGCCACCGTCGCTCCGGACCGGGACCACCGCGGCCCGGAGCCGCTCGACGAGCCGGCGGTGCGGCGGCTGGGGCCGGAGATCACCGCCGCCAGCGGCGGCAACCCGCTGCTGGCCCACGCGCTGTTCGAGGACCACCGGGCGGCCGGCGAGGTCCGCGCCACCGGCTACGGCCGGGCGCTGCTGACCTGCCTGCACCGGGCCGAGCCGATCCTGCTGACGACCGTCCGTAGTCTGGCCGTCCTGGGCGAGGGCAGCTCCGCCGAGGACTGCGCCGCGCTCACCGGGGCCTGCGCGGATCAGGTCGGCCGGGCGATCGACACGCTCACCGCCGCCGGACTGCTCAACAGGGCGGAGTTCCGCCACCCCGCCGCCCGCGAAGCCGTGCTGGGCGACCTCACCGAGGCCGCCCAGCTGTCCGAACTGCACCGCCGTGCCGCCGAGTTGCGGTACGAGCAGGGCGCGCCGCCGGCCCGGGTCGCCGGCCACCTGCTGGCCGCCCAGGACCGGTCCGCCCGGCCGTGGGCCGCCGACCTGCTGGTGGACGCCGCCGAACAGTCGCTGGTCGGCGGTGAGTTGGAGTTCGCCGCGGCCTGTCTGACCCTGGCCCTGGAGTGCCGCACCGGCGAGCGCGCCCAGGCGGCGGTCCGCGCCCGGCTGGCCCAGGTGGAGTGGCAGCTCAGCCCGTCGACCGCGGCCGCCCACCTGACGCCGCTGGTGGCGGCCGCCTGCCGCGGGCTGCTCGACGTCCAGCACTGTGCCGTGCTGATCCGGCAGTTGCTCTGGCACGGCCGCCGGGACGAGGCCGGTCAGGTGCTGGAGCGGCTGCGGGCCCGGGCCGGCGAACACCGCCCGGACGAGGCGGCGCAGCTGCGCGACCTGGAGTCCTGGCTCGGCTACGCCCACCCGGCCCTGGTCAGGCACCGGTTGCAGCCCGGGCAGCCGCCGCGGCGGGCGATCCCGCTGCCGGGCCTGCACACCGCCCCGCAGCTGCAGGCCGCGGCCGGCCTGGCCGAGGCGCTCGCCCGGGGCCAGAGCCACCAGGTCGTCGGGCAGGCCGGCCGGGTACTGCTCAGCCCGTACGTCGACCCGACCGACGTCTGGGTGGACGAGTCGGTGACGCTGGCCGTGCTGACGCTGCTGACCGCCGGGCGGACGGTCGGACCGGAGCAGGGCCTCGACCTCGCCGGGGCGCTGACCGACCGGACGGCCGGACCGACCAGGGCGGCCCGGGCCGCCCAGCTGCGGTCGACGGTCGCGCTGGTCGGTGGGGACTTCCCCACCGCTCTGCGGGAGGCCGCCACCGCGCTGGAGCGGCTGCCGGAGAAGGCCTGGGGGGTTTCGATCGGCTATCCGCTCGCGGCGATGATCCTGGCCGAGACCCGGACCGGGGACTTCACGGGCGCCGGCCTGCACGTCGCCCAGGCGGTGCCCGCGGCGCTGTTCGAGAGCCACGCCGGGCTGCCGTACCTGTTCGCCCGGGGCCACTACCGGCTCGCCACCGGCCACTGCCACGCCGCGATCGCCGACTTCCTGTCCT
Source organism: Kitasatospora sp. NPDC059327 (assembly GCF_042752535.1). Classification (NCBI taxonomy): domain Bacteria; kingdom Bacillati; phylum Actinomycetota; class Actinomycetes; order Kitasatosporales; family Streptomycetaceae; genus Kitasatospora; species Kitasatospora sp. NPDC059327. The sequence continues at coordinate 9,536 of NZ_JBHYYB010000088.1, forward strand.
GCGGCGAGCTGACCGGCGGCTGGGGGTACGACGTGTCCGGTCTGTTCCCGTGGCGGACCGGCGCGGCCGAGGCGTGGCTCAGGCTGGGGAACCCGGACCAGGCGCGCAAGCTGATCCACGACCAGTTGGCCCGCCCTGGCGCGGACGACTCCCGGACCAGGGGTCCCGCCCTGCGGCTGCTCGCCTCGATCGGTCCGGCGGCCCGCCGGATCACGCTGCTGAACGAGGCCCTGGAGCTGGTGGAGGCCGGCGAGGACCGGTACGAACTCGCCCGGGTGCTCGCCGACTTCAGCCAGGCCCAGTACGCCCGCGGGGACAGGCGCCGGGCCCGGCTGCTGTTCCGCCAGGCCCTGTACGTGGCGGACGTGTGCGGAGCCCGGCCGCTCACCCGCGAGCTGATGTCGCTGCCGCCGGACGTCACCGGCCTCACCCCGACCTCGGTGGGCGCGGGCGGGTTGGAGGCGCTGACCGAGTCGGAGCGCCGGGTGGCCGCGCTGGCGGTCATGGGCTACACCAACCGGGAGATCGCCGGGCGGCTCTTCGTCACCGCGAGCACCGTCGAACAGCACCTCACCCGGGTCTACCGCAAGCTGAACATCAGGCACCGCGGCGACCTGCCGACCGACCTCTGGGGTCAGTCCAGCAAGGCCGGCTGAGCCGCCGACGGCGGCCGGGGGCACGGCTGTCCCGGCCGCCGTCGGCCGGGACACCCGGTCCCCGGCCGCCGTCCGGCCCGGATGTTCCGGCCCCGGCCGGCATCCGGTGAGCCGGCCCGACGCCCCCTGCGCACGACTTCCGTCACCTCTATCATCGGAGCACATCCTCGTGAACGACTTCACGGGCGCCGCGGCACTGCTGAGCGTCCACCCCCACCTGTCCGAGCCGTCCTCGGCGCCCGGACCGAACCTGCCGCCGCGGCTGCGCGAGCGCCTCGCCGCCGCGCTCGCCCTGCCCGCCGCGCAGCAACCGGCCTGGCCCGACCCGTCCGAGGTCCACCGGGTCACCGGCCTGCTCTCCGGCCTGCCCCCGCTCACCACCCCCGCCGAGATCGACCGGCTGAACGACCGGCTGGCGATGGTCGCGCGCGGCGAGGCGTTCCTGCTCCAGGGCGGCGACTGCGCCGAGACCTTCGTCGGCAACACCGAGGCCCACATCCGGGCCAACCTGCGGACCCTGCTGCAGATGTCGGTGATCCTGACCTACGCGGCCAGCCTGCCGGTGGTCAAGATCGGCCGGATCGCCGGGCAGTACGCCAAACCGCGCTCCAACGCGGTGGACTCGCTGGGCCTGCCGGTCTACCGGGGCGACATCGTCAACTCGCTGTTCCCGACCCCGGGCGCCCGGGTCGCCGACCCGGGCCGGATGCTCCAGGCCTACGCCCACGCCGGCGCCGCGCTCAACCTGCTGCGGGCCGTCACCGGCGGTTCCGGGATGGCCGACCTGCGCCAGGTGCACGACTGGAACAAGGACTTCGTCGCCATCACGCCGGCCGGCGCCCGGTACGAGGCCCTGGCGGCCGAGATCGACAGGGCGCTCGACTTCATGTCGGCGTGCGGCGCGGACCACAGCGCCCTGCACACCACCGACGTCTTCGCCGGCCACGAGGCCCTGCTGCTGGACTACGAGCAGGCCCTGGTCCGGGCCGAGCAGGGGAAGCTCTACGACGTCTCCGCGCACTTCCTGTGGATCGGCGAGCGGACCCGCCGGCTCGACGGCGCGCACATCGCCTTCGCCGAGCTGCTGGCCAACCCGATCGGGCTCAAGATCGGCCCGGGCACCTCCCCCGCGCAGGCGGTCGAGTACGCCGAGCGGCTGGACCCGCAGGCCCGGGCCGGCCGGCTGACCCTGATCAGCCGGATGGGCAGCGGGAAGATCAGGGACGTGCTGCCGCCGATCGTCGAGGCGGTCACCGCCACCGGCCGCCAGGTGATCTGGCAGTGCGACCCGATGCACGGGAACACGCACGAGTCACCGACCGGGTACAAGACCCGCAGCTTCGACCGGATCGTCGACGAGGTCCAGGGCTTCTTCGAGGTGCACCGGGCGCTCGGCACCCACCCCGGCGGCATCCACGTCGAGCTCACCGGCGAGGACGTCACCGAGTGCCTCGGCGGCGCGCAGGAGATCTCCGACGAGGACCTGATGGAACGCTACGAGACCGCGTGCGACCCCCGGCTGAACACCCGCCAGTCGGTCGAACTGGCCTTCCTGGTCGCCGAGATGCTGCGCTCCTGAGCCGCACGCACAACGCCGAGGCCCCTGCCCCGGAGCGGGGCGGGGACCTCGGCGGTACGGCCTGCGGCCGGGGCGTGCGGGCCCGGCCGGGGGCGCGGCGCTCAGGGGCACCCCGGCCGGGGGTGCAGCGCCGACAGCGTCCGACCGACGAGTCCGGCCACCGCCTCGACGTGGTCCGCGACGTAGAAGTGCCCGCCGTCGAACACCTCCAACGAGAAGGCGCCCTCGGTCTGCCGGCCCCAGGCCCGGGCGTCGTCCCGGCCGACCCTGGGGTCCCGGTCGCCCACCAGGGCCACCGTCGGGCAGCCGATCCGGGCGTCCGGCGCACAGCGGTAGGTCTCGACCGCCGTGTAGTCGGCCCGGATCGCCGGCAGCAGGAGGTCCCGGATCTCCTGATCGGCCATCAGCCGCGCGTCGGTCCCGCTCAGCGCCGCGACCTCGGCGAGGAGGCCGTCGTCGTCGAGCAGGTGCACCCGCTCCTCGCGCAGGACGGCGGGGCCCCGGCGGGCGGAGGCGAACAGGGCGAGCGGCGCCGCGCCCCGCCGTTCGAGCCGCCGGACCACCTCGAAGCCGAGGGTGGCGCCCATGCTGTGCCCGAAGAGCGCGAACGGCCCCTCGGCCAGCGGCTCCAGGACGTCGGCGACCTGGTCGGCGAGCTGCTCCAGGTCGGTCACCGCCGGCTCGCCCCGCCGGTCCTGCCGGCCGGGGTACTGCACGCAGAGGGCCTCGACCCCGCCGGGCAGCGCGGCGGAGAGCGCGAAGTAGTAGCTGGCCGAGCCGCCGGCGTGCGGCAGGACCGCCAACCGGATCCCGCCGGGCGCCTTCGGGTGATAACGCCGGATCCAGGCGTCCCGGGCCGATGCCACTGAACTCATCGCTGCTCCTCACTGGGTTTCGGCTGCTGCCGACGTTAGTCGAATACCGTTGCGGCGCCCCCCTCAGGACCCCCCTGACCACCCCCACACATTTCGTACCGGGGCGCTCCGGGCGGCCGTCAATTGAAATCGCGAAGGCTCCGCCCATAAACTCGAAACACAATTCCTCACCCATTCAAGGCGGTGCCTGATGACGCGAAGTTGGGTCTTTGTCCGGATCCTCGCCGGAGACGGGAAGAACGCCGATCACGATCCCGGCGACACCGCGCCGGCGCTGTTGCGGGAGACTGTCGGGGAGCTCCGGCAGGCGGACCCGGCCGGCCGCTGGCACTTCGAGCGGCTCGCCGACGGGGCCGCCCGTCATCTCGGCGTCTGGCTGCACGGCGACGAGAACCTGCTGACGGAGCTGACCCTCCGGCTGCGCCGCACGGCCGCCGAGCACGGTTGGCGGGTCAGGCCGGAGACCTTCGCCCCGCCGGTGGCCAAGTACCAGAGCCGGCGCACCCTGGACGCGGCGGCGGAGCTGGCCCGCGGGTCGAGCGAGTTCGCGCTGGAACTGCTGCGGGACGGCCGCCTCGACGAGCCCGCGGCGGCCGAGTTCGCCCTGGTCCAGCTCACCGAACTGGTCCGGCTGGTACCGGCGCCGGAGCGCGGCGCCTTCCTGTTCCAGTGCCGCGAGTACTGGCGCGACGGGCTGCCGACCGGCGGTCCGACCGGCACCGGAGAGGTCACCCCCGAGGACCTGCGGGCGGCCGTCGACCGCTGGTACGCCCGGCCGGGGTTCGCGGACTGGACCCGCGCCGTGGCCGACCTCACCGCCGCCGAACGCACCGGGGGGGCGACTCCCGTCAACTTCCTGCTGCTCGACCACGCGGACCTGACGCACCGACGGCTCGGCATCGCCCCGGGCATCTCGGCCGCGTCGGCCGACGCGCTGCGCACCCTCCTCCACCGGGACCCCTCGGCGCTGGAGTCCGGCGCCCTGCAGACGGTCTGATCGCGCACGCGCGCGGCCGCCCCGGGGCCGACTTCGCCCCCGGACGACCGCGCGGACCCGCAGACCCGCACGCCAGAGGCGGACCGGCCGTACTCGACGGCTCCGCCCACACCGTGACGACCCCGCTCAGGCGGGGACCTTCGCCAGCAGCGCCCGGGCCGCCAGCCGGTAGCCGAGCGCACCGAGCCCGACGATAACGCCGCTGGCCAGCGGGGCGATCACCGACTCGTGCCGGAACTGCTCGCGGGCCCACACGTTCGACAGGTGGACCTCGACGAACGGGTTCGGGTAGGAGGCCAGGGCGTCGCGCAGCCCCCAGCCGGCGATCATCAGCGCGCCGGGATTGACGATCGCGCCGACCGTCCCGTAGTGGTCCTGGACCGCGTGGATCAGCTCCCCCTCCGACTCACGCTGGACGGAGACCACCTTCCAGCCCCGGTCCGCGACCTCGGCGGCGACCATCGCCTCGATGTCGGCCAGGGTGTCCGAGCCGTACACCTCGGGCTCCCGGCGCCCCAGAATCCCCAGGTTCGGTCCGTTCAGCAGAAGAATCTCGCTCAAGGCTCCGCCTCTCTCGGTAAAACGCTCCACCAGTGCGGTGAGCCGGCTAGCCGAAGTTATAGCAGCCGACCTTGCCGATTAACCGGGGATCCGGGCCTGCCGCCGCATCCCTGGGGGCATTTAGGGGGCACCTAGGGGGACTGACGCAACGACCACCGTCAGGTACTTTGGACAACGTTTTGGCCGCCGACGAGGAATTCCGTCGGCCCTTATCCGGAAATGGTGAATCATGAGCGAGAACTCCCGGCCGCTGCCGGACTTCCCGGTGTGGCCCCAGTTCGACGACGCCGAGCGGGTCGGTCTGATCCGCGCCCTGGAGCAGGGGCAGTGGTGGCGCATGGGCGGGGACGAGGTGAACGGCTTCGAGCGCGAGTTCGCCGCGTTCCACGGTGCGGAGCACGCCCTGGCCGTCACCAACGGCACCCACGCACTGGAGCTCGCCCTGCAGGTCCTCGGCGTGGGCCCGGGCACCGAGGTGATCGTCCCCGCCTTCACCTTCATCTCCTCCTCGCAGGCCGCCCAGCGGCTGGGCGCCGTCGCCGTCCCGGTCGACGTGGACGCGGACACCTACAACATCTCCCCGGAGGCGGTCGCCGCGGCGATCACCCCGCGGACCCGGGCGATCATGCCGGTGCACATGGCCGGTCAGCTCGCCGACATGGACGCGCTGGAGAAGATCTCCGCCGACACCGGCGTCCCGCTGATCCAGGACGCCGCCCACGCGCACGGCGCGCAGTGGCAGGGCCGCAAGGTCGGCGAGCTCGGCTCGGTCGCCGCGTTCAGCTTCCAGAACGGCAAGCTGATGACCGCCGGCGAGGGCGGCGCGGTGACCTTCCCCACCGCCGAGCAGTACGAGCTCGGCTTCCTGCGGCACAGCTGCGGCCGGCCCGCCACCGACCGCCGCTACTTCCACCAGACCTCCGGGTCCAACTTCCGGCTGAACGAGTTCTCCGCGAGCGTGCTGCGCGCCCAGCTCGGCCGGCTGCCCGGCCAGATCGACACCCGCGAGGCGCGCTGGCCGGTGCTGTCCTCGCTGCTCGCGCAGATCGACGGCGTGGTGCCGCAGTCGATGGACCCCAGGGTCACCCGCAACCCGCACTACATGGCCATGTTCCGGATCCCCGGCCTCGACGAGGACCGCCGCAACGCGCTGGTGGACCAGCTGATCGCGGCCGGCCTGCCGGCGTTCGCGGCGTTCCGCGCGATCTACCGCAGCGACGGCTTCTGGGAGACCGGCGCCCCCGACGAGACCGTCGAGCAGATCGCCGCCCGCTGCCCCAACACCGAGGCCATCTACCAGGACTGCGTCTGGCTGCACCACCGGACCCTGCTGGCCGGCGAGGAGCAGATGCACCGGATCGCCGATATCGTCGCCGAGACGCTGGCCGCCGCGTGAGCGGGGCGACCGGCGCGACCGCCGACCGCCCGGTGCGGGTCGCGGTCATCGGACTCGGTTGGGCCGGCCGGGAGATCTGGCTCCCCCGGCTCCTCGACCACCCGGCGTTCACGCCGGTCGCGGCGGTCGACCCGAACCCGGTGGCGACCGCGGCGCTCGCCGATCGGATGCCGGTGCTCGCCGATCCCGACCAGCTCTCCCCGGAGACCACCGACCTCGCGGTGGTCGCGGTGCCCAACCACCTGCACACCGCGGTCGCGGCACGCCTGCTGGAGCGCGGCATCCCGGTCTTCGTCGAGAAGCCGGTCTGCCTGAACTCCGCCGAGGCGGACCGCCTCGCCGAGGCCGAACGGGCCGGCGGCGCGATGCTGCTGTCCGGCAGCGCGGCCCGCCACCGGGCCGACGTCGGCGCCCTGCGCGAGGTCGTCGGCTCGCTGGGCCGGATCCGGCACATCGACCTCTCCTGGGTCCGGGCCAGCGGAGTGCCCGACGCCGGCGGCTGGTTCACCCGGCAGAGCACGTCCGGCGGCGGGGCGCTGGTGGACCTCGGCTGGCACCTGCTCGACACCCTGGCCCCGATGCTGGGGCCGGCGGAGTTCGCCCACGTGGTCGGCGCCACCTCGGACGACTTCGTCGCCCACGCCGCGTCCGGGGCCGCCTGGCGCGACCGCGCGGAATCCCCCGGGGGCGGCGTCACCGACGTCGAGGACACCGCCCGCGGGTTCCTGCTCACCGACGGCGGCGTCTCGGTCTCGCTCCGCGCGAGCTGGGCGTCGCACGAACCGCGCGACGTCACCCGGATCGTCGTCGACGGCGGCGCCGGCACGGCGACCCTGCGGTGCACCTTCGGCTTCAGCCCCAACCGCGAGGGCGGGTCCACGCTCACCCTCCTGCGCAACGGGCGGACCGAGGATCTGACGGTCCCTCAGGCGCCGATCGGCTCCGAGTACGACCGCCAGCTCGACGAGGTCCCGGCCCTGCTCGCCGACAAGGCCAACCGGGGCCGGGCGATCGAGGAGGTCCGCCGGACCATCGACGTCATCGAACGGCTCTACCAGAGCGCCCGGTCCCACCGCTGACCGGCGGCCGGCCCGGCGCAACCCCACGACAGGGAGCGATTCTCATGAACACCCATCTGGTTCCCGACCCCGGAGCTCTGACTGGGTCCGGTGGCCGTCCGATCGAGGCCGTCGTGTTCGACCTCGACGGTGTACTCGTCGACAGCTTCGCGGTGATGCGCAAGGCGTTCACCGTGGCCTACGCGGAGGCCGTCGGCCCCGGTCCGGCCCCGTTCGAGGAGTACAACAAGCATCTGGGGCGATATTTCCCCGACATCATGAGGATCATGGGACTGCCGCTCGCTCTGGAGGAACCGTTCGTCCGGGAGAGCTATCGCCTCGCGCACGAGGTGACCGTGTTCCCCGGTGTGACGGAGTTGCTGACCGAGCTGCGGGCGCGGGGCATCCGGCTCGCCGTCGCCACCGGCAAGAGCGGCCCCCGAGCCCGCTCCCTGCTGGAGCAGCTCGGCCTGCTGCCGCTGTTCGACCACGTGATCGGCTCGGACGAGGTCGCCCGTCCCAAGCCGGCGCCGGACATCGTGCTGCACGCCCTCGACCTGCTGGGCGCACCCGCCGGTGCCGCGATGATGATCGGCGACGCGGTCACCGACCTGATCAGCGCCCGAGGGGCCGGGGTACTGGCGGTCGCCGCGGTCTGGGGCGCGACCGACGCGAACGCCCTGCTCGCCGAGAACCCGGACGCCGTCCTGGGCGCGCCGTCCGACCTGTCGGCCCTGCTCGGTCCGGTGACCGTCTCCTGACCGTCCTCCCCCGGACAGCGTCGAGGCGGTACGCGCGCTCGCGCGCCTACCGCCTCGACCGTCCGGGGCCGGGGCCGGGGCCGGGGCCGACGGTCAGAACAGTCCCGCGGGCAGGAAGTCCGGGCAGCCGGGATACGGCCCCGAGGCCGGCCAGACCGCGGCGGCCTCGTGATCGGCGGCGAACCGCTCGGTCGCGCTCTCCAGCGCCTCCTGGGTGGAGTCGCACACCCGCACACCGCCCACCGGCACGAACGGCAGCAGCCGGCGGGCCGTCTCCTCCATCGGCCCCAGCGCCACCGGCGCCCGGCACATGCCGTTCTCGTCCCGCCGGATCACCAGCGCGTCACCGGTCGCCACCACGGCCCGGACACCGCGCAGCGCGGCGGCGCCCTCCAGGTTCCGGCACGGCGGCCCGGCCAGTCGGTCCTGGATCGCCAACGCCGTCCGCACCGCCCGCTCCGCGTCGTCCCCACGCTGCTCGACGGCGCCGAACAGGGCCAGCCGCTCGCCCCCGCTCACCGCGTTGACGATCCCGCCGTGCCGTTCCACCTCCTGGAGCACGGCCGCGGTCACCGCCCGGTGCGCCGCCTCCGCCTCGCCCAGGCCGCCGGCCTCGGTCGGCGCGGCCACGTCGGCCTCCACCAGCAGCACGCTGACCTGGCTGCGCTGCAGCGCCACCCCGGCGGACGGCCGGGCGGTCGGTCGGGCGGGCGGTCGGGCCGGCGCCCCCACCTCCCCCGTCCGCTGGGCCGGGACGACCTGCGCGCCGCCGCGGCCGATGGCGCTCAACCCCCCGTGTGCCGGCGCGGCCACCGGCGCGGCGCCGATCGCCGGCCCGACCTGCCCGCCGGTCAGCAGCTTGGGGTCGTGGTCGAGGATCGCGCGTTCGAGCTCCTGGAGTTCGAGGCTCGGGTCGAGCCCGAGGTCCTCCACCAGCGCATGACGGACGGCCCGGTACCGGGCGAGGGCCTCGGCCTGCCGGCCGCCGCGGTAGAGCGCGAGCATCAGGTAGCCGCAGAGCCGTTCCCGCTGCGGTTCGGCCCGGACGGCCTCCTCAAGGACCTCGATCATCTCGTCGTAGCGTCCCATCGCCAGCAGCGTCTCGACGTAGTCCTCCAGCGCCGCCGTCCAGGTCTTCTGAACCGCCGCCATCTCCGGCCAGTCGACGCCGACTTCGAGCAGGTCGGCGAGGACCCGGCCGCGCCAGAGGGACAGCGCCCCCTGGAGCATCAGCGCGGCGCGCTCGCAGTTCCCGCCCGCGCGGTCCGCCCGCCCCTGGTTCCAGCGCCGCTGGAACACCGTCATGTCCATGGCCGCGACGTCGATCTGCAGGACGTAGCCGGGCGCCCGGGTCACCAGGGCCGGCGCCCCCGGCCCACCGTCACCGGCGGGCAGAATTCCCCGGAGCCCGGCGACCGCGTTGTGCAGCATCTTCCGGGCGGTCGGCGGGCCGCTTTCCCCCCACACCGCGCGAATGAGCTGACGGGCCGAAACGACCCGATTGGCATTCAGCAGCAAATACCCGAGAACCGCGCGCTGATTCACCCCGCCGATATTCACCGGCGATTCACCGCGAACGACTTCGAGCGGCCCAAGCAAGTTGAACTGCATGTCAAAACCCCCCGGTTTACGCGCAGGCCCTGTTTCGCCACCCCCATGGTATGGCCCCTGCGCATGGCAACGCCCGCCGTCGATTGCACAACGGCGTCGCCAGTGAAGCAAATTCTTTCAGAAGACGATCATGAAAGATGCACCGGATAATGCTGGCAGCCATCCCTCCGTCCAGCCACCCATGGTGAGCTATATCACACGCTCCGCCCGCATTCCGAACGACAAAATGGTGGTCAGTGATGACAAAAGCGACCACCCTCCGGCCGGAACTGCGCGGCGACCGTTCGGGGCCCTTCCGGCACCGAATCGGACCAATAGGACGAGCAGGACCGTCCGGCCGGCCGCCGACACGGCAACGCCCAGGCCGGAGTACCCGGCCTGGGCCTGCGCACACGCCGACCTGCGGTCAGCTGCCGATGCTGCGAGGGTGACGGAAGAAGTTCGACGGGTCGTACCAGAACTTCACCCCGAGGAGATCGGCGTAGTTCTCCCGGTAGTACGCGTCCTTCCAGTTGTCGAGCGTGGTGCTCGGGAAGTTCACGTACGCACCGCTGCTCATCCGGTCCAGGACGGTGCCGCCGTTCCGCGCCCAGCGGGTCGCCGCCGAGATGTTCTCCGGGTCGGGCTTGTCCAGTTCGGTCGCGAAGCCGGTGACGAACAGCGCGTCCCGGTGGACGAAGGCGGTGTCCGCCCGGCCCAGATCGGCCACCGCGCCGCCCAGGCCGATGCAGTGCAGGAAGCGGCGGTGGGTGGGCCGCGGGTCCGAGAGGAAGCCGGTCATCAGGTCGCCGATCTCGCCGGCGGTGAGCTTCCGGTTGACGAACCGGTAGGACTCCGACTGCCACGGCGTCCGGGCCAGCGTGCCGCCGGGGGTCTGCCCCACCCGGTGGCACTGGTCCTGGCTCAGGTTGCCGCAGATGTAGGCGTTCTTCTGGGCCTCGTCGAAGGTGCCCTCCTGGACGACCCGGTACAGCGGCCTGGCGCCGGCCGCCGCCTCGAAGCCGGCCAGGATCGTCTCCAGCTCGGCCTGCGGCCCCTGGTAGCAGCCGGTCAGGACGACGAACGGGGCGTTGCCCTGGCCGGTGTCCGGGATCTGGCCGTAGACGAAGGAGGAACCAAGGCTGCGCGAACCGCTGATCAGCGAGTCCTGCCAGGCCTCGAACAGCACGGCGGCCTTGTCCCACGACCAGACGGTGCTGAAGTAGGTCTGACGCGGGGCGTCGATCGGCCGCACCTCGAAGTCCACCACGACACCGAAGTTGCCGCCGCCACCACCGCGCAGCCCCCAGAAGAGGGCCGGCTCCTCGGTCTCCGAGGTGGTGACGATCCGGCCGTCGGCGAGGACCACCTTCGCCGAGACCATGCGGTCGGAGCCCATGCCGAACTTCCGGGTCTGGAAGCCGACGCCGCCACCGCTGAGGAAGCCGCCCGGGCAGACGGTCGGACAGGTGCCCGCCACGGTCTGCTTGTTGTACGGCGACAGCGCCATCAGGTAGTCGATCGCCTTGGCGCCGGGGCCGACGTGCACCGTGTTGCCGGTCACCACGGCCTGGTTGAGCGAGGAGACGTCGAGGACGACGCCCTCACCGGTCGACCAGCCGGAGAAGTTGTGCCCGCCGCTGCGGGTGCGCATCGGGATGTCGTTGTACTGGGCGAACTCGATCGTCGCCCGCACGTCCTGGGCGTTCTTGGCGTAGACGATGGCCTGCGGGTTGATCGAGTCGTAGGCCGAGATCTGGAGCTGCTTGGCCAGGTCGTAGCCCGGGTCCGAGGGAAGGACGACGTTGCCCGTCAGTCGTCTCCTCAGCCGGCTCCACTCCCTGGTGCTCGCGCCCCACACCGGGCTGGAGGCCGCGCCGACGGTGAGGGCCGAGGCGCCGGCCAGCGCCAGACCGCCGCCGGCGCGGAGCATGGTCCGCCTGCTGATCATGAGTTCCTCCGTGAGAACGGGATGCCGTCGACCGCCTGCGACGCCGCATCGACCGACGATGCCGATATGCCTTCACCCCACGGGACTTGGCGCGCCTCTCGCGGCGCGGTCGCTCCGGTCGGGCGAGTCCCGCTCACCCTAGAAAGCGCGATCATGCCTTGACACCCCTACTCACCCCCTGTGACCGGAATCCCAGTGAGCCCGGGGCATGACCACCCTCCCCGACCGGCAAGGTTCGCAGATAATCGCACCTATGAGCGACACCTAACCCACGGAGAGTGACGCTCTGCGGGCGTCCGGGGCCCGGGGGCGGGCGTTGCCCCCGCCCCCGGGCGCCCCGCGCCGGTCAACCGACGAGCAGCTCGCCCCCCACCGTCTCCTGGTCGATGTCCGACCAGCGCACCGTCAGGCTGACCTTCCAGCGGCCCGCCATCGGCAGGATCAGCGCCCGCGACGCGTAGTCGCCGGGCCCCTGCGGCGTCAGCTCCACCGGCAGCGCGCTGATGCCCGCCCCGGGCAGCTCCAGCGCCACCGACGCCTCGGCCACCTCCCAGGGTGCCCCGCCGGCGGTTCGCAGCGACACCGTCAGCGTGCTCGCGCCGGACCGCGCCCGATCGAGCAGCACCGTAGCCCGATCACCCTGGCGGATCGTCAGCTCCACGGTGCGGACCGAGGGTTGGGCCGCCTCCGGCCGGGCCCCGGGCGGGGTCGCGACCAGCACCGAGGTCAGCGCCAGGACGACGGCGACCAGGGCGATCTCGGTCCCGAGCGACCAGCGCAGCAGCCGGCGGGCGGGTTCGTGGCCCCGGCCGCCGCTCCCCCCTGCCGTCCGCCCGAACCGACGGCGCACCACCGAGCGGGAGGTCGCGCCGAGCCAGAGCAGGACACCCAGCACCGCCAGCTTGAAGACCAGCAGGGTGCCGTACGTCGTGCCGGTCAGGGCCGCCACCGAACCGACCTCCCGCCAGGCCCGGTAGAAGCCGGTCAGCGTCAGCACGAGGACGGAGCCGGCGGCCACCCGGGCGAAGCGCCGCAGGACGGCGCCGGCCTCGTCCGCCGCCACCGGGGCGGTCCGGCGCAGCACGCACAGCAGCAGGAAGACCAGGCCGCCGAGCCACAGCGCCATGGCCGTCAGGTGCAGGGCGTCGGCGACCGGCGCCAGCGGTCCGGGCGCCACGTTGGCGTGGCCGGTCCCCCGCCAGGTCGACGGCAGGCCGGCGACCGGCAGCAGGACGGCCGCGGCGGCCGGCAGCGAGCGCGGCGCGACCCGGTCCGGGCGGCGCAGCAGCCACCGGCCGAGCGCCGCCACCAGCACGAGCAGCACGAGCCGGGCCAGCACGGAGTGCCCGTAGGTGGTCCGCAGGGTGGCGCCGAGCAGGCCGGGATCGACGCTGCCGGCGAGGCCGCCGCCACTCGCGTACGGACCCTGCAGGAGCAGCACCCCGAGGGCCGAGAGCAGGGCGGCCAGCCAGGCGCCGCCGAGGATCCGGCGCACCCGGGGCCGGGCCCGGCCGGCGGGCCAGCACAGCAGGAGGAAACCGGCGCCACCGATCAGCAGCCCGGTCGAGAGGTAGCCGAGCCAGCGGAAGAGTGCGAACACCGCGGCGAGCGCCCCGTCGGTGTCGGTCCGCGCGCCGGCCTCGGGCAGCGGGCCGACGTCCGCGTCGCCGACCGCGAAGGCGAAGGCCCCGTGGATCGGGTGCGAGTCGCCGGAGACCACGCGCCACACCACGGTGTAGGCCCCGGGCCCCAGGCCGGCCGGGACGGGGATGTCGACCTGCTGGGGGATCGCGGGGTCGACCCGCGCCGGTGCCGCGAGGGCGACCGGGCCGTGCCCGCCGACCAGTTGGATCCCCCCGTCGACCGTCGTGACGCTCTCGCTGAACCGCAGGGCGAGTTCGGTCGGTGCGACGGGGAGGCGGGCGCCGTTGCCCGGGGTGGTGGAGACGAGCTGGGCGTGGGCGGCGGCCGGCTGGGCCGGACCGGCCCACACCGCGCCGAGCACGCACACGAGTACCAGCAGGAGGGACCGCCAGCGGGGCACGCCAGGGCGCCCCCCGGGCCCGTGAGGGCTCGGGGGGCGCCGCCGGTCGTGCCGGAGGTTCCCGGTCACAGCACCGCCGGAGAGTTCGGCGCACCGTCGGGCAGGACCCGGAGGATTCCCCACATACCGGCCTGGGCGAACGGAGCGCGCGCGTCGGCGAACAGGTAGTCACCCGTGTAGCCGCCGCGCCCGCCGGCCGGGCCGAGCCTGGCGTCGATGGTCTCGCCGGCCGTGATGGTGCGGGCGGCCATCATCCGCGAGCGCTCGATGCCCGGCTCCAGCGGGAAGGAGTGCCCGCCGACGGTGAACGAGTGCAGTTGGTCGGAGGCCCCGACGCCCACCCGGAACACCACCGGGTCGGAGGAGTTGGCCCGGAAGACGGGCGTGTCCGGATCGCCGTGCTGCCCGGAGCTGAACGCCAGGGCGAACGGCCCGGTGGGGGTCGCCCTGGTGAAGTCGTCCGGGTTGGCGGTCAGCCCGAGCCGCTGGGTCAGCGGCGCGCTGTGGTAGTTCAGGTTGCTGTACCCCTTGTCGAAGGACCCCGGGTTGGTGCCGGTGCCGGGCGGTGCGCCGGGGATCGGCTGCTGCGGCCAGTTGAAGCGGATCGGGCTGTTGAGCCCGTTGCCGGCCACCTGGTCGCCGTACGGCAGGATGCTGCGCGAGAACTGCTGGTCGGTGCTCTGCATGGTCAGCGCGAACTCGCGGAACCGCTGGTTCCCGGGCCCCCGGATGACGGCCTTGGTGCTGGTCGCCGTCGGGCCGAGGGGCGCCCCGGTCTCACTGTCGGACCAGGTGGACCCCTTCGGTTCGACGATCAGCATGCCGTAGCCGCCGTGGCGCAGCGAGGCGGGGCTGGCGAGGTTCTGGAAGAGCGAGGCGCCGAGCTCCTGGTCGGCGTAGAAGGTGTAGGTGATGGACTGGCCGGTACCGATCGTGGTGTCGGGGTTGAGGCCGACCGCGGCGCCCGAGGAGAGCTGCTGGTTGCGCATCAGCTTGCCGAGGTCCAGGCCGGCCCGGGTGCCGCCGAACAGCGAGCCCGGGGTGGTCCGGTTCTTCAGGGTGACGCTGACGCAGTCGCCCTTGTTGACCCGGAGCACCAGCGGTTCGAGTGGCTTCGTCCCGGCCTGGACGGCCGCGACGTCCGAGCTGAGCGCGTAGACGACGCCGTTGGCGTCCTGGAACGGTGCCGTGGGCAGCGCCTGGTTGAAGACCGTCACGTCGTACGCGGTCGTCGGGGCCCGGCGCGGGCACGGGTTGGCCGTCGAGGTGACCACGGCGGTGTCGACCGTGCCGTCCGCCCGGTAGGCGGGGGCCGGGTCGGGCCCCGGTGCGAGCTGGGTGTTGCCGGTGGCCGCGGTCTGGACCGGGAAGCCGGGCTTGGCAGCGGGCCGGCGTCGGTCGGGGAGCGGCCGCAGGTCCGGCTGCAGGGTGTCGTGGACGCGGAAGATGCCCCAGGCCCCGCTCTCCACGGCGAAGGTCCGGGTGCTGTAGTACAGGTAGTCCCCCGGGCTGGCGGACGGGCCGCCGGCGCCGCCGTCGAGCACGTAGTCGAACCGCTCGGAGATGCCGGTGGTGGCGGTGTCCATCAGCTGGCCGCGGGCGTTGAAGCGCTCCATCCGGAACCGGTGGCCCTGGATGCGCAGCGCCTCCGCGCGGTCGTTGACGCCGATCGTGCGGATCACCACCGGGTCGCCCGCGTACGCGCGCAGCAGCGGCGTGCCGGGGTCACCGTACTTGACCGAGGAGAACGCGTACGGGTCGACCGTGCTCACGGTGGCCCGCACGGTGTTGGCGTCGGCCTTGCCCGGGGTGTCGGCGGCGCGGCTGTAGGCGTTGCGACACTGCGAGCCGTTGTACTCCTGCCGTTGGTCGGTCGTCGTCGGGTCGGCCGGGGTCTGGCCCGGCGGGGTCCGTTCGCCGAGGGGCGCCGCTCTCAGGTTGATCGAGCCCTCCTCGCACTCCTGTCCGGCGTTGAAGGGGGCGAGTCCACCGGGTGGTGGTGTGGCGAGTTCGCTTCGGCCGCGTCGTCCGTTGTGCAGGAACAGGGTGAACTCGCGGAAGGAGCCGTACTGTCCGACGCCGACGGAGGAGCCGCCGTAGGTGTTGACGATGTCGGCGATCGGGCCGCTGCGCAGCTCGGCGCCGGTGACCGGGTCCAGGTAGCTGGAGCCCTCGGGCTCGACGATGTGCGCGGCGAACAGCCCGTGGGCCCACGAGCTGATGCCGTTCACGTGGTCGTGCCAGAAGACCGTGCCGACGTCGATGTCGGCGAACCAGCGGTACTGGACGAACTCGACGGTGACCGGTTCGCCCGCCTCGTGGGCCGTCGTCAGGTCGGTGTCGAAGGTGAGCTGGTTGCCGGTGATCGCGGTGATCTTCCGGATCTCGATACTGGCGCGGCCGACGCCGACGCCGATCGTGATGCCCGGGCGCAGCTTGTCCACCGAGGAGACGGTGACCTTGCCCGGCGCGTCCACCGAGGTCAGCGTCCGGCCCTCGCGGGCCGTGCTGAAGACGGACTGCTCGAAGGCGAAGCCGGCGATGACGCCGTCGGAGGCCAGCGGGTCGAACTGCACCAGGTGGGTGTGCATGTTGACCTTGGGCTGGACGGCGGGGTTGAGCTCGCTGCCCAGGGTGACCGCCGAGCAGTCGCCGACGTTGGAGCGGATCACCAGCGGGTCGGCCGGCTTGCTGCGGTCCAGCACGCCGGCCTTGTCCTCGTTGAGGACGAAGAGTTCGCCGTTCTGATCGGTCTCCCGGCCGGTCTGCTGGATCGGGGTGGCGATGGCGGTCACGTTGACGGTCCGCACCGGTGCCCGGTCCGGGCACATCCCGCCGGGGTTCTGCGCGGTACCGGTCTCACCGACGCCAGGGGCACCGGCATGGCCGTTGGGGGCGAAGGGTGGTCGCTGGCCGAGGTGCGGACGCAGCATCGGGTAGGCGGGCCGGCCGGTCCTGGGGTTGAACAGGATCTCCGGCCGCTGTCCGGGGCTGCCGGAGCGGTAGTTCGCCCAGACCGAGGCCGTCTCCGGTTCGCCCAGGTACAGCGGGGCGGCGTCGGTGCCGGCCTTCTGCCAGTCCCAGACCGTCGCGTCGTCCGGGTCCGGGCCCTGGTCGCTCGCCCACCGGGCGCCCTGCGGCGGCAGGTTGGCCTCGACCAGTTGCTCGACCGCGATCTCCTTCCCGGGGTCGGCCAACTGGGCCCGGGGTACCACGCGTTTGCCCTCGACGGTCCGGCCGAGGAGTCCGGCCGACGTGACGGCGGTGGGAGTCGCCTCCCGCCCGGGGAGTGCCGCGAGGTCGGGTTGGGCGGTGTCGAAGACCCGCCAGAGCCCCCACATGCCGGTGATGTAGTGCTGGGCGATGTGGCAGTGGTAGAGGAAGTCACCGGCCGCCTGCTGGCAGCCGCCGGCGCCACAGTCGTGGTCCAGGGTGAAGGCCTCGGTCGGGCTGATGGTCTGCGAGTCCAGCGAGACGGACTTCTGGTCCACCAGCGGGGTCTTGGACAGCCCCGCGTTCATCGGGCTGTCCTCGATGCCGGGGTCGAGCCGCCACCGGGTGCCGCCACCGTGCACGTGGTGGACGTGCAACTGCTCGATGCCGGCGTCGACGATCCGGGTCTTGGTCGGCTCACCCAGGTAGGACCGGGGCATCGGGGTGGCCGGGTCGCCGTACGTGTAGGAGCTGTACGCCAGGGACTTGTTGGCCTGCTGGGTGGCGGCGCCGCGGGCGGCCTCCAACTGGAGGCGGCGGAAGAACGGCTCGGCGCGGTAGTTGATCGCCCGGCTGGCCGGCCGGTACACGTTGGTGCCACCGCCGCCCTCGTTGGGGATGCTCGGCGTGGGCGGCCGGGCGTCGATCATCGGCACGGTGCGGCCGTACTGGACCTGGTCGCCGACGGGCTTGCCGGGATCGTTGCCGATCGGGATGCCCTCGTCGTTCTCCCGGAGCGGCCGGCGCATGGTGAAGTTCTCGTCGCCCATCTCGTGGTAGAGGAGCGTGAACTCGCGGAAGGCCGGGTTGCCGGGCGACGAGACCATCGCCTCCCAGTTGCTCCAGGTGGTGTCGTCGGTGCGGTCCGCGCCGGTCACCGGGTCGTACCAGCGGGCGCGCGGGCTCTCGGCTATCAGCGTGCCGAACAGTCCGTGCGCGGTGAGCTGGGTGGACTCGCCGCCGCTGCGCATCACCTTGGCGCCCTCCCCGCTCAGCGGGTCGAGGTAGTAGCGGTACTGCCGGGTCTCGCCCGGCAGGGCCAGGGCGGTGGTCGGGTTGTTGCCGACCGGCTGTCCGCCGTCGCCGGCGGCCGCGTCGTAGGCCACGCCGGCCACGTCGACCGAGACCGGCGGTACCCCGCCGGGCTGGGTGACGACCGGGAAGCCGGAGCCGCTGCGGGGCGCGTTGACCAGCTTGTTGGTGAGGTTGACGACGACGCACTCGCCCAGCCGGGCGCGGATCACCAGCGGCTGGATCGCGTCCTGCCCGAGGCCGACGGTGACCTTGGCGGCGGCCGGGTCGTCCTTCTTCATCGCGGAGGCCGCGCGCAGCGCCGCCTCCTGGGCACGGACCGCGCCCTCCTTCTCCGCGAGCACGTACATGTAGCCGTACGGGTCGTGGTCGCCGAACCGGTCGACGACGATGTCCACGTCGATGGCGTTGACGTTGAACACCCGCTGCGGTGCGGTGGCGCAGCTGCGGGCGCCGGCCAGCAGCGGGTCCACGGCGGGCTGCGCGAGCACTCCGGTGGGGGCGAGCAGCGCGCCGGTGACCGCGCCGACCAGGAGCAGCCGGAGCCGGCGGGCCGCGCCGCCGGGGTGGCGCAGCCGGGCGCGGGCGGCGCGCCACAGGCGCGTCGGGGACGCCTCGACCAGCAGGGTGCCGGCCATGGTGAGGACCATGACGGCGACGCCGACCTGCAGCGCCTGGTCGATGCCGTAGGCGAGCAGTCCGGCCGGGTCGGTGGCGGAGAGCCCGGCGGCGCCGTGGTGGTGGGCCCGGTCGGCGCCCAGCACGGTACGGGCACCGGCCTGCACGACGGCGAGCGGGACGTCCAGGACGGTCAGCACGACGACGGTGACGCAGGCCTGGACGACGGCGTCCCAGCCGCCGGTGGCACCGCGCCGGACGCGCCAGCCGAAGGTGTCGGCCCAGCGGACCGCGAAGCCCGTGGCGGGCAGCATCAGCAGCAGGTCGACCAGGACGAAGCGCAGGTGGCCGCGGAGCGGGCCGTCGACGCCGAACAGCACCCAGTGCTGCCAGACGGTCGTGCCCGCCGCGAGCAGCACGGCGAGCAGGAGGCGGGATCGGTGGGCCGCGAAGGAGTCGGTCTCTCTCGACGGGTCCGTTGACCCGCCGGGGGCCGGCCCGTGGACGGGGTCGGCGGATGGCTCGGGCATGACAGGTGCTCCTTGGACATGGCCGCGCTGCCGCGCCGCGGCAGTCGGCCCTGGTGGAAACGACGACGGCCGGTCGGACCGTCGGAGCCCCGACGGCCGGACCGGCCGTCGGGGCGACACCTGCCTAGGAACCGTGCTCGTGTTCCGGTGCCGAGTCCGGCAGTTGGACGATCAGGCGCCGCTGCTTGCCGTCGCGGTTCCAGAGCAGGTACAGCGGTGGGGCCCCCGGGTCGGGGGCCTTGAGGTCGAAGTAGAGGGTGCCGCGGACCGCGCTGCCGGGGCCGAGCCGGGGCATCGGGCCGAAGGTGTCGGAGTGCGGGGTCAGCGCCACGTCCACGCCGCCACCCGTCAGCGTGAACTCCCGGCCCAGGTCCAGTAGTCGGGCCTCGGCACCGCGGTCGGCGACGGTCAGCGTGATGCCCAGGCGCATGGTGCCGTCCTCCGGTGCCCCCGGCATCATCTGGGCCGGCATCTGGTAGCCGCCGCCCTGCGGGCCGTCCATGGTGTGGGCGTCCATCGCGGCCCAGCGGGCGTCACCGGCGGTGACGTCGAGGCCGCCCAGCGCGGCGCTGACGGCCGGTCGCCCGGCCGCCTGCGCCTTCCGGTACTGCCACAGGGCGGTGCCGCCGACGACCACCGTCAGGCCGAGCAGGATCACGGCGAACCGCAGCAGCCACCCCGTCCGGCCGTCCCCGCCGGGGCGCGGGCCGCGCCGCCTCACGCCTGCCCCTCGGCCCCGCGCGGCGGTCCGCCGACCGCCGCGCGGGCGAGCAGGACCGCACCGCGCAGCGAGGAGAGCCCGCCGAGCGCCGCGGGCCGGACCGGCACCGCGGCCTGTCCGGGGCGGGCGAGGAGCGCCGCCTCCTCGCCGACCGCCGCGGCGAACCCGGGCAGCCCGTCGGCGAAGCCGCCGCCGATCACCACCGCCTCGGGGTGGGCGAGTTCGCACAGTCCCGTGACCGCGGCCGCCAGGGCCGCGCAGCCCTCCCGGACGGTGTCGACGGCCCAGGCCTCCTTCGCCGACCAGCCCTGCCGGAGGGCGTCGTACGCCACCGGCTCCACCGGGCCGCTCGCCCGGCCCGTCCGGGTCCGTCCGGCGCGGGCGAGCGCGGCCCGGCGAAGGATGGCGGGCCCGGAGGCGACGGCCTGCACGCAGCCTCGACGACCGCAGTCGCAGCGCGGCCCGGAGCGGTCGATCACCAGGTGTCCGGCCTCGCAGGAGCCGCGCTCCGGGCCGGGGAACGGCCGGCCGTCGGCGACGACGCCGCCGCCGATCCCGGTGCCCACGCCGAGGTAGACGACGTTCCGGCAGCCCATCGCGTCGGCCTCGGCGACCGCGGCGAGGTCCCCGTCGTCGGCGCAGCGCACCTCGGCACCGGGGACGCTCCCGGCGAGCGCGGCCCGCACGTCCAGGCCGGTCCAGGAGGGCCGGTTGGGCCAGGAGAGCACCCGGCCGCCGGCGTCCAGCGTGGCCGGCATCGCGACGCCGACGGCCTGCGGGGTGCGGCCCCACCGGCCGAGCAGCCGAGCCACGTGGTCCGCCAGGGCGGCCAGGTCGGCGGCGGGGTCGCCCGGTTCCGGCCAGCGGAAGGAGGCTTCGAGAGCTGGCACCCTGTCGGCCTCGGCTCGGAGTGCGACCTTGGTGCCGCCCACATCGATGCCCAGATAGCTGATCGCAGGGGTCATGTGTTCACGCTTTCATGATCCCGGGAACCGCCCGGGAACCGCCTGGTAACCGGCCGCCCACCGCCCGGCCACCGCCCCCGGCGGGCTCCGTCCGGGTCGGGCCGGACCGCCTCGCCGGGGCCTGGGCCGGACCGGCAACGGCCGAGCCCCCGCCGGAGTACGGCGGGGGCTCGGCGGCCGGAAGCGGACGGCCGTCGCCACGCGGACCCGGCGCAGTACGGGTCCGGCGCGGAGCTCGCTCGGAGCCGGACGGGCCCGGAGCGGAAGAGGCCGGAACCGGACGGACCCGGAACGGAGTGGACCCGGAGCGGAGTGGGCTCGGGGCGGAGGGCCCCGGAGCCGGGTGGGCTCAGAACAGGACGGGCAACTCGCGCGGGCCCGACCAGACGCTGGCGGTGTCCCACGGCACGTCGTCCACCGTGCCGTCCAGCCGGAGCGCGGGGAAGCGCTTCAGCAGTGAGGTGATCGCGATCTGCAGCTCCAGCCGGGCGAGGTTGGCCCCGACGCAGTGGTGCGGGCCGTGGCCGAAGGAGAGGTGCGGATTCTTCGCACGGTGGAAGTCCATCACCTCGGCGTCCTCGAACACCTCCGCGTCCCGGTTGGCGGCCATCGTCGAGGGCAGCACGGCGTCGCCCGCCTTGACGAGCACGCCTCCGAGCTCGACGTCCTCGGTGGCGATGCGGGTCATGCCCTCGCCCACCGCCGGCGGGACGAACCGCAGCATCTCCTCGATCGCCTGCGGCACGAGGCCGAGGTCGGCCTGCAGCTCGGCGAGCTTGGCCGGGTCCGCCAGCAGCGCGTAGGTCAGGCTGCCGAGGTGGTGGCTGGTCACCTCGTAGCCCGCCATGAGCACGGCGGCGCCGAGGCCGATCATCTCCTGCTCGGTCAGCCGGTCGTTCTCGTCCCGGGCCTGCACCAGGATGCTGAGCAGGTCCTCGGCGGGCTGCTCGCGGCGCTGCGCGATCAGGCCGGCGAGGTAGGTCATGAGGTCGATGTTGGACTGCTGGACGACCTCCGGCGGGGTCTCCATCGAGAAGATGGCACCGACCCAGGCGCCGAACTTCTCCCGGTCCTCGTACGGGACGCCGAGGAGTTCGGTGATGACGATCAGCGAGACCGGCAGCGCGAAGGAGTGGACCAGGTCGGCCTTGCCGGGGCCCTTGGCGATGGCGTCGAGCAGCTCGTCGGTGATCTCCTGGATGCGCGGGCGCAGCACCTCGACCCGGCGCATGGTGAAGGCCTGGTTCAGGACGCGCCGCAGCCGGGTGTGGTGCGGCGGGTCCAGCGCCATGATGGTGTCCGGCGGCGGCATGAACGGCACCAGCCGGGGCGTGTTCTCCGCTATCGACGCCGCGCGGCTGAAGCGCGGGTCGGCCATCACGGTCTTGACGTCCTCGTAGCGGGTGGCCAGCCAGGCCTGACCACCGAACGGCGGCTGCACCCTGGCCAGGCCCTCGCCGGTCCGGGCCGCGGCGTAGGAGGGCGACAGGTGCAGGCGGCCGGGGTCGCCGAACGGATAGGCGAGAGCCTCACCTTGATGGTTGAACGGGCATTTCGCTTCGACTTGCTCGGTCACCGGACGGCCTCTCGTGTGTTCCGTGTTGCCAGCTGTCCGACCCTCGCAGATTCGCTCCCATCACCCAGTAATCGACCACCCATTCGCCGGACGGGGAACGGCTGCCGGAAACGACCGGGAACGGCGAACCGCCGCCCGCCGGTGTTCCGGCGAGCGGCGGGCTATCGGGTACGGGTGGTCGGGGGCGCCCACCCGTACCCGAGATCCGGGGTGGCTCAGGCTTCCTTGACCGCCTCGACCTCCAGCGAGATCGTCACCTTGTCGCCCACCATGGCCCCGGCCGCACCGCCGTGCACGCCGAATTCCTTGCGGCTGATCTCGGTGACCGCGGAGAAGCCGGCCAGCTGGGCGCCCTGGTAGCCCTCGCCGAAGCCGTTGGGCTCCAGCTCCAGCACCACGTCCTGGGTGGCGCCGCGCAGGGTCAGGCGGCCCTCCACCAGGTAGCCGTCGCCCTTGGCGAGGACCTGGGTGGAGGCGAAGGTCAGCTCCGGGTGGTTGGCGACGTCGAGGAAGTCCTCGCCCTTCACGTGGGCGTCGCGCTGCTCGTTGCCGGTGCTGAAGGAGACCGCCTGGACGGTGACGGAGACCGAGGATTCCAGCGGGTTCTCCGCCGTCACGATCCGGCCCTCGAAGCTCTCGAAACGGCCGCGGACCTTGGCCACACCGAGGTGGCGGACGCTGAAACCGATCTCGGAGTGGGTCGGGTCGATCGCCCAGGTGCCGGTCGAGAATCCGGACACGGGCTCGGTGTTTGCACTCACGGTAATTCCTCTCGCGATGGGACGGAACCGGAACTCGACGGGCGGTGCGGCCGCCGGGCCCTACCGTCCCTTGGTCACGCTGCCGCGCATCAGCGGGATCAGTACGGCGCCGAGGGCGACGTGCATGAGGGCCAGCATGGTCTTGGCCCCCGACGAGGTGTCGGCGGAGAGCGGCATGCCGAGGGAGAGCAGCAGCACCACGACGGAGAGGATGGTCCAGCCGGTCGCGGGCTTGGCGGTGAAACGCTCGAACAGGGCCAGCGCGGCCCACCCGAGCAGCGCGAAGACCAGCGCGAAGCCGATCACGAAGCCGGCGTTGACGTGCATCGGGTCCTTGCCGCCGCCCTGCTCGACCGTCAGGTCGACGTCGAGCACCCGGGCCACGACCCAGATCAGGGTGGCGGCCAGCACCCCGCCGCCGACCGCGATCAGCCGGGTGCGCCGGGCGCTGCCACTGGTGGTGCCGGACTGGGCCACGTGAAGCTCGGTGGTCATGACAGATCTCCCTTGACGAGTGGTGAGGACGGCCCCGGCGGCTGCTCGCAGCGCGGCCCGCCGGGGCCGTGATCGTTCGTTGTTCGGTGGCCGCGGATCCTCGCGGCCACGGGCGGGCCCGCGGGCCGGCTCAGGCCCGGCCGGCCTCGGCGCCGGCGGGGGCCGGCTGCGCCTCCGTCGGAGGTTCGCCGCCGCCCGGGTGCGGCATCGGCGGCAGCGGCTTCAGCATCGCGAATCCGATCACCAGGCCCACCACCACGACGGCGGCCGCGAGCCCGAAGGCCAGGTGGTAGCCGTCGTTCAGAGCGGTCAGCACCGGCTTGCCGTCGGCGAGTTCGCTCTTGGTGTGGGCGGCGGCGACCGCGGTCATCACGGCGATGCCGAGCGAGTCGCCGACCATGCCGGAGGTGCCGACCAGACCCGAGGCCAGTCCGATGTCGCGGGGCGAACTCACCGCCATGGCCAGCGTCATCACGGCGGGCAGGGCCAGGCCGGTGCCCACGCCCAGGAGCAGCGCGGTCGGCAGCACGTCCACCACGTAGGTGGCGTCGACCGGCCCCCGGACGGCCAGCAGCAGCGAGGCCGCGACCACCACGAGGCTGACCAGCAGGACGTTCTTCGGCCCGAAGCGCATGTTGAACCGGGCGGAGAAGCCGAGCGAGACAGCCGCCGCGGACAGGGCGATCGGCAGGAACGCGAAGCCGGTCGTGGCCGCCGAGTAGCCCAGGACCTGCTGCATGTACAGCGCGATCAGGATGTTGCCGGAGATCATGCCGGCCACCAGGAACAGGTGGACGAGGTTGGCCCCGGAGAGGTTCCGCGAGCGGAAGACGTCCAGGCGCATCAGCGGGTTGGCGGCCGTGGCCTGGCGGGCGACGAATCCTCCGAGCAGGGCCAGCGAGGCCAGCCCGTAGCCGATGGTGTGTCCGGAACCCCAGCCCTCGTCACCGACGGTGGCGATGGTGTAGACGCCGAGCATCATGCCCACGGTGACCAGGACGGCACCCAGGATGTCGGCCCCGTCGCCGAAACCGGCCCCGCGGTCGTTCGGCACGAGCCGGAAGACCAGCACGGCCGCGACGATGCCGATCGGGAGGTTGAGGAAGAACACCCAGTGCCAGCTGATGCCCGAGGTGAGCGCGCCGCCGGCGACGATGCCGACCGAGGCGCCGGCGGCCTGGACGAACCCGAGACCGCCCATCGCCTTGCCGGACTCACGCGGGTCCCGGAAGAGCGAGAAGACGATGCCCATGGCCACCGCGAAGCCCATCGCGGCGCCGGCGCCCTGCACGAAACGTGCGGCGATCAGCATGTCCTGATTGCGCGACAGCCCGCAGAAGAGCGAGGCGACCAGGAACACCGTCATCCCGGTGAGGAACATCCGCTTCTTGCCGAAAAGGTCCCCGAGCCGGCCCGAGAGCAGCAGGAAGCCGCCGAAGCCGAGCGTGTAGGCCGTGGTGACCCAGGCGATCCGCGGCTGCGAGAAGCCGAGGTCCTCCTGGATGGACCGTAGTGCCACGGTCACGATGCTGATGTCGAGCACCATCATCAGCTGCATGGATACAACGGCCGCGAACGCCAACCAGGGCGAGCGGACGGTGGGTTGAGCAGGCGCAGTCATCGTTTGCCCCCTTGGTCGCGATCTGCGGTTGAGACCGTACCACATCGTTCAGATCAGAATGATTAAGTTCGGATTCATTTTGCTCTGAACAGTTGGGGCGCAGGACGGATGCCCGGCAGGGCCGCTTCCGAAACGAGGCGCGACGACATCAGCGCCGGACTATCATGCCCATGACAATCAACTCCCGATGGGTACACCGGCCCCCGCGGGTGTACCACCGATCAGGAAGAACGCACCGAGCGCCGCCGCGGCGGCTGCTCGCACGAGACGAGCGTGGAGAGCCGACCCTCCATGAGGTGGGTCAACCCCGCCACGAACGCGTGCCGCAGCTCCTCGGGGAGCGACCCGAGCACCTCCTGGTTGATCCGGGCCACTATCTCGGCCGCCTTGGCCACGACCTCGCGGCCCTTGTCGGTCACCTCGATGACCCTGGCCCGGCGGTCGACACTGGAGGGCCGGCGCTCGGCGAGCCCGTCCTTCTCCAGCTTGTCCATGACCACGACCATCGTGGTCTTGTCCAGCCCGGCGGCCTCGGCGATCTGACTCTGGGACATGTCGCCGGCGAGCGCCTTGTAGAGCACGCAATGGGATCTCGGCGTCACGTCGAGCTCGGCGAGCGCCGCGGTCAGCTCGGTCGCCAGCGCGTGGCTGGACCAGGACAACAGCAGCATGAGGTCGGGTTCGAGTGCGGTCGGCTTGGAGACGTCCATCGAGTGATGATACCTCCTGAGTACATCCGTCCCAGATAATTCCGGTCGGAATCATTCTCCTCCGAATTCCCCCCACGACAAGCCCCCGGCACGCACCCCCGGCCACACCGCCCGGCCGACCGGGACGACCTCGCACCTACGCCACGGCCCACCTGCGACAGGGCGCGGCAAGGCCACCACCCACCGGGGCGAGGCGGACACGAGGAAGCCGGCCACAGGGCCGGCAGATGGTGTAAATCCCTGCGGGGCCCCGGGAGCCGCAACGGCCCCGGGGCCCCTCGGCGCGTCCACCGACACAACAAGAAGAGGTGTGGTGACCACGGCGACGATCCGACCGCATACCCCCGACTCCCTCGACGACGACCACCCCGCCCACACCATGGGCCGCGCCGCCAAGCTGACCGGCACCACCCCCGACTTCCCGCGCTCCGCCCGAGCACGGCAACCAGATTACGAGTACGGATACACGGCCTGACCAGCAGCGACCAGTTACCGAACGGCACACCTCCAAGATCCCCGACAGAATAAAGCTCAGAGGATGTCGGCCACCACCTTGATCAGGTCGCCGGCCCTACTGCTGTTCGTCAGGACGACCAGGCCGCTGCCCCGCTGGACCAGGGACACGGTCAGCGCGTGATAGCCGGTCGGCTCGCCGCCGTGGCCGTACTGAACGTCGGACCCAAGCGTGTCGACGACCGTGCCCAAGCCGTAGAAGGATCCCTCGTGCGGCATCAGCAGTTCCCTGGCCGACGTCTGGCCGAGCAGGGCCAGCGGGCGGCCCAGGTAGGACCGGCGGACCTCCAGCGCCAGCTTGGCAAGATCCACGGCGGTGGTCCACAGGCCGGCCGCCGCCGCGTCCGCCCGGACCAGCCAGCCGCCCTCCAGCGGGCTGCCCAGCCGGTCGTGACCCCGGGCGACCTGCAGGCCCGAGGTCTCCGGAAAGGACTGGTCGAAGCTCGTGCCGGTCATCCCCAGCGGCGCGAACAGCAGGGAGTGCATCAGCTCCGCGAAGGCCCGGCCGGTCGCGTCGACCACGACCTGCTGGAGGACCGAGAAGTGCACGTTGGCCTTGCGGAACACCTCCCCCGGCACGAGGTCGGGACGCGCCGGCGGCACCCCGTCGGGCGTCCGGCCGTTGAGCAGGTCGACCAGTCCGGGGAGCGGCTCGCCCCGACGGTAGCCCTTGCCCGGCGTCGGCATCAGCCCGGACCGGTGTCCCAGCAGCTGACGGGTGGTGATCCGCGGCGGCTGGCCGCCGTCGGCGCCCGGCACCCGCCAGCCATTGAGGTACGTGTTGACGTCCTCGTCGAGGTCGATCACGCCGTCCTGGGCCAACCGCAGCACCCCGAGCGCTGTGACGTGCTTGCTCACCGAGCCGACCTGGAAGAGCGTCTCCGGGGTGACCGGCTCGGCCCCGCCGGCGATCAGCGTGCCCAGCGTCTCCATGGCGACCAGTTCGCCACCTTCGATGACGGCGACGCTCACGCCGGGGACACGGGCCGTGTCGACGGTGTCGAGCAGGGAGCGCAGCGCCGAGCGGGAGCTGGCGGGCGAGTCACCCGACGGAGCGGACCGCGGGACGGACCCGTGGGAGGGGCCGGCGGGTTGCTCGGCGACCAGGACGGAGTCCAGCTCCGCCGCCAACTCACCCAGCGTGGCGTGCTGGTAGACCATCATCAGGGACAGCGGGAGATCCGCCTGACGCGCGGCCGAGACCACCTTGATGATCAGGATCGAGTGGCCGCCGAGCTCGAAGAAGCTGTCCGTCGCCCCGATCCGCTCCACGCCCAGGACATCGGTCCAGATCTCGGCGAGCC
This sequence comes from Kitasatospora sp. NPDC059327, assembly GCF_042752535.1. Taxonomy (NCBI): domain Bacteria; kingdom Bacillati; phylum Actinomycetota; class Actinomycetes; order Kitasatosporales; family Streptomycetaceae; genus Kitasatospora; species Kitasatospora sp. NPDC059327. The sequence continues at coordinate 37,063 of NZ_JBHYYB010000088.1, forward strand.
GTTGTTCGGTCGCTGTCGATGGTGCGATGTACTTCCGGGTCGTGTCGGGTTGGTTCCGGTCGGGTGTGGGGAG
>NZ_JBHYYB010000089.1:0-37034 GCF_042752535.1 Kitasatospora sp. NPDC059327
CTGTTGAGTTCTCAAGGAACGGACACTTCCTTCGGACCGCCTTCCAGCGGGCCCTCCGGGCGCTTCGTTCTTTCGTGTTCCCAGCTTATCAGATGCTTTCCGCTCCGTTTACCGGTGCTTTTCGCATCTGAAATCTGCTGTTAACCGTCGACTTGCGGCGACTCGACCAACCATAGCGGGTCGCCAGCCGCAGCGCGAATCGAGGCGCGCCGGGCATCACCCGCTCGGAGGCATGATTTGTTGCTCTCGCGAGCATATACAGCAATGGTCCCGATTCGCCAAGATGCCTGTAGAGTGCGGCGCATCGGCCAAGAGGACTAGACCACTAGCGGTCGGTGAGATGGCCGGCCGGTGAGGGCGGGCAGGGTGTGAGTGTTCGCCCGGGAATGTCAGCGGATGTCCGAAGTTGGCATGATTTAGGCTTCAGTCGATGTCCCCGCCGCTGCTCGCGGCCGCTCGCTGTACTGCGCACTTGGGAGGCTCAACCATGACCACTGTGACGTCGCCGCTGACCGGCCAGGTCGTCGGGCTCGCCGGCGTGCCCGACCCGGTCTTCTCGGGCGCGATGGTCGGCCCCGGCACCGCGATCGACCCGGTTCGCCGGCCGACCGAGGCCGTCGCCCCCGTCGACGGTGTCGTCGTCTCGATGCACCCGCACGCGTTCGTCGTCGTGGACGCGGACGGGCACGGCGTGCTGACGCACCTCGGGATCGACACCGTGCAGCTCAACGGCGAGGGCTTCGAGCTCCTGGTCAACAAGGGCGACACGGTGACCCGCGGCCAGGCCGTCATCAAGTGGGACCCGGCCGCCGTCGAGGCCGCGGGCAAGTCGCCGATCTCCCCGATCGTCGCCCTGGAGGCCGCGCCCGACGCGCTCGGCGGGCTCCGCGAGGACGGGGAGGTCGCCGTGGGCGACGCCCTGTTCAGCTGGAGCTGACCTCTTTCTTTACTGCAGACCCGCCCCGCCGGCCTCGGTGGGGCGGCCCGGCACACAGCGGTACCCGGCGGGGCCGCTTCCCTCAGCGGAGACAGGTGACATGGAGAAGACGCTGCGCGGCGTGGGTGTGAGCCACGGGGTCGCGATCGGCCAGGTGCGGCACATGGGGACGGCGGCGCTGGAGCCGTCGGCCACCCAGATCCCGACCGAGGACGCCCCGCGTGAGCAGGCCCGGGCCCAGGCGGCCGTCGAGGCGGTCGCCGCGGACCTGATCGCCCGCGGCAACCTGGCCGGTGGCGAGGCGCAGGCCGTGCTGGAGGCCCAGGCGCTGATGGCGCAGGACCCCGAGCTGATGGCCGACGTGGCCCGCCGGATCACCGTCGGCAGCAGCGCCGAGCGCGGCGTCTACGACGCCTTCGCCGCCTACCGCGCGCTCCTCGCCTCCGCCGGGGAGTACCTGGCCGGCCGGGTCGCCGACCTGGACGACGTGCGCAACCGCATCGTGGCGCGGCTGATGGGCGTGCCGATGCCGGGTGTCCCCGACAGCGACGAGCCCTACGTACTGTTCGCCCGTGACCTGGCGCCGGCCGACACCGCGCTGCTGGACCCGACGCTGGTGCTCGGCTTCGTGACCGAGGAGGGCGGGCCGACCAGCCACAGCGCCATCCTGGCCCGGGCCCTGGGTGTGCCGGCCGTCGTCGCGCTGCCCAGTGCGACCGATGTCGCCGAGGGCACCGTGGTCGCGGTGGACGGTAGCTCCGGTGACGTGCTGCTGGAGCCGTCCCAGGAGAAGCAGGACGACCTGCGTCGGGCCGCCGCCGAGCGCAAGGCCGCGCTGGCCGCCTCGTCCGGCCCGGGGCAGACCTCGGACGGGCACCGGGTGCCGCTGCTCGCCAACATCGGTGGTCCGGCGGACCTGCCGGCCGCGCTGGAGGCCGGGGCGGAGGGCGTGGGCCTGTTCCGGACGGAGTTCCTCTTCCTGGACGACTCGGCGAAGGCTCCCAGCGAGGAGAAGCAGGTCGAGGCGTACCGCAAGGTGCTGGAGGCCTTCCCGGAGGGCCGGGTCGTGGTCCGGGCACTGGACGCGGGCGCGGACAAGCCGCTGGACTTCCTGACCCCGGCCGACGAGCCGAACCCGGCGCTGGGTGTGCGCGGTCTGCGCACCCTGCTGGAGAACCCCGAGGTCATGCAGACCCAGCTGCGTGCGCTGGCGACGGCCGCCGAGGGGCTGCCGGTGCACCTTGAGGTGATGGCCCCCATGGTGGCCGACCGCAAGGACGCCAAGGACTTCGCGGACGCGTGTCGCCAGGCCGGTCTGCACGCCAAGTACGGGGCGATGGTGGAGATCCCGTCGGCGGCGCTGCGGGCGCGGTCGATCCTGCAGGAGGTGGAGTTCCTCTCGCTGGGGACCAACGACCTCGCTCAGTACGCCTTCGCCGCCGACCGCCAGGTGGGCGCGCTGGCCCGGCTGCAGGACCCGTGGCAGCCGGCGCTGCTGGACCTGATCGCGTTCTCGGCGGAGGCCGCCCAGGCCACCGGCAAGAGCTGCGGCGTCTGCGGCGAGGCCGCCTCGGACCCGCTGCTGGCCGTGGTCCTGACCGGGCTCGGCGTCACCAGCCTCTCCATGGGCGCGGCGTCGATCCCCTATGTCCGGGCCGCGCTGGCGAAGTACACGCTGGCGCAGTGCCGCCGGGCGGCCGAGGCCGCCCGGGCCACGGACAGCGCCGAGGAGGCGCGGGCCGCGGCCCAGCAGGTGCTGTCCGGCGAGTAGCGCTCGACGCGCCGCCGGAGCGACAGGCCACGAAGGGGTGCCCCCACCGTCATGGGGGCACCCCTTCGTCATGTCCGGGGTCAGGCCCGACGGTCGCGGCGGAGCCGCTCGAAGAAGCGCAGGTGCTCGATGTCGTCGACGGAGCCGGGGTTCACCGCCTGCTCCAGCGGGGTACCGGAGAGCAGGCGCTTCACCGGGACCTCGATCCGCTTGCCGGTGAGGGTGTGCGGGAGGCCGCGGACGGCGATGACCTCGTCCGGGACGTGGCGCGGGGAGAGTTGGGTGCGCAGCGAGCCGCGGATGCGGCCGATCAGGCCGTCGTCGAGGGTCGCGCCGGGGGCGAGGACGACGAAGAGCGGCATCCAGTAGCCGCCGTCGGGCTCCTCCAGACCGATGACCAGGGATTCGGCGATCTCGGGGAGGCGTTCGACGACCTCGTAGATGTCCGAGGAACCCATCCGGACGCCCTGGCGGTTGAGGGTCGAGTCGGAGCGGCCGTGGATGACCACGGTGCCGCGCGAGGTGACCGTGATCCAGTCGCCGTGGCGCCAGATGCCGGGGTACATGTCGAAGTAGCTGTCGTGGTAGCGGGTGCCCTCGGGGTCGTTCCAGAAGCCGGTGGGCATCGACGGGATCGGCTTGGTGACGACGAGTTCGCCGACCGCGTCGGTGAGCGGGCGGCCCTGGACGTCCCACGACTCGACGGCGGCGCCGAGGCAGGGGGCCTGGATCTCGCCGAGGTACACCGGCAGGGTCGGGACGCCGCCGACGAAGCAGGAGCAGACGTCGGTGCCGCCGCTGACGGAGGCGAGCCAGACGTCCTCCTTGACCTCGTCGTAGATCCAGCGGAAGCCGTCGGGCGGGAGCGGGGAGCCGGTGGTGCCGATGCAACGGACGGCGGACAGGTCGAGGTCCCGGCCGGGGTGCAGGTCGGCCTTGCGGCCGGCGATCACGTAGGCGGCGGAGGTGCCGAGCACGGTGGCGCCGGTGCGGGCGGCCACCGACCAGAAGGCGCCGGTGTCCGGGTGGCCGGGGCTGCCGTCGTAGGTGACGATCGTGGACCCGGTGAGCAGGCCGGCGAGGAGGAAGTTCCACATCATCCAGCCGGTGGAGGTGTACCAGAGGAAGCGGTCCTCGGGGCCGAGGTCGAGGTGCAGACCGGCCTGCTTGAGGTGCTCCAGCAGGATGCCGCCCTGGCTCTGGACGATGGCCTTGGGCAGGCCGGTGGTACCGGAGGAGTAGAGGACCCAGAGGGGGTGGTCGAAGGGGACGGCCTCGAAGACCGGCTCGACGTCGTCGGCGACCAGGTCGTCCCAGTGCAGGGCGCCGTCGGGGGCGGGTGCGCCGAGCAGGGGAATGTGCACGACGGTGCGCAGGGTGGGCAGCTCACGGCGGAGTTCGGCGACGACCTCGGTGCGGTCGTGGTCCTTGCCGCCGTAGTGGTAGCCGTCGACGGCGAAGAGCACGGCGGGCTCGATCTGCTGCAGGCGGTCGAGGACGCTGCGGGCGCCGAAGTCGGGGGCGCAGCTGGTCCAGACGGCGCCGACGGCCGCGGTGGCGAGGAGGGCGACCGCGGCCTGCGGGATGTTGGGCAGGTAGGCGCTGACACGGTCGCCGGGGCCGATGCCGCGGGCGCGCAGGGCGGCGGCGAGCGAGCCGACCTGGCGGCGGAGCTCGGACCAGGTGAGGACGGCGGGCTGCTCGGTGGTCTCGTCGAGGTGGAGGATCGCCGGCTTGTCGGCGTTGGCCTCGTCCTGGGCCGCGCGCAGGGCGTGCTCGGCGTAGTTCAGGCGGGCGCCGGGGAACCAGCGGGCGCCGGGCATGGCCGCGTCGGCGAGCACGGCCTCGGGGGCCCGGGTGAAGCGGACGTCGAACCACTGGGTGACGGCCGTCCAGAAGCGGTCGAGATCCTCGGTGGACCAGCGGTGCAGGTCGGCGTAGCGCTGGGCGGCCTGCTCGTCGCTGTCGGCCGGGGCGAGCGGTGCGGCGGGGGCGCCGTGGTGCTCGGCGGCCCAGGCCTGGAAGGCCACCAGGGTGGTGGCGGCGGCGCGAGCTGGGTTGGGGCGCCAGAGCGGCTGGTCCTGGGGTGGGGTGCTCACGGTGGTGGTCCTCCCGGCCGGTGGATCGGACGGGGGCGCTTGTGGCAGCGCCCGTCCGGTTGGGGCTGTCGGTGCAGACCATGCCATGTGATCGCCCGGTGCGCCAGGGTCTGCTGCGGCCGTGCGCGCCTGGTCAGCCCGGTGCCCGGGACTGTCAGAGGTGGGCGTACTCGCCGTTGAACCAGGCCTGGGAGACCCGGGTGTGGAAGGCGAAGACGAGCTTGGTGCCGGGGTCGGCGAGCTGCCAGCCGTCGGTCTCGTCGGTGGGCGTGGAGGGCGGGAGCTCGGCGAGCGGGCGGGCGGGGAGGAGGCCGAAGAGGCAGAGGAAGCCGCCGTGGGTGTCGGAGTCGGTGGCGACCAGGGTGACGTTCTCGGCCTCGGCGAGGATGCCCGTCTCCTCGCGCAGTTCGCGGACGCAGGCCTGCTGCCAGCTCTCCCCGTAGTCGATGTAGCCGCCGGGGAGGGCGAGTCGGCCGTAGCCGGGCTCGATGGTGCGACGGATGATCACGAGCCGGGGCTCGCCGCCCTCCTGGGTGACCGGGAGGAGGGTGACGACGACGGGCAGCGGGTTGCGGTAGCTGATCTCGGCGCAGCCGGGGCAGGTGCGGGGCCAGGCCGTGGTGCCGGCCGGGTAGGGCGTGCCGCACCAGTGGCAGTGGGAGTTCGGCCGGTTGCTCGTGCTGCTCACCTCTTGAGTCGTCATGGGCGGATGGTAGTGCGCGGACCCGGTCGGTGGCGCCGGTCAGCGGATCTCGTCCTCCCGGGTGGGCCGGAGCAGGGCGGGGTGCAGGAGGTGGGCGTCGCCGGCGTGGTAGGTGCGGGCCCGGGGGCCGCCGCGGGCGCCGCCGCGCTCGGTGGTGGTGCCGGTGCTCTCGACGAAGCCGGGGACGGACAGCACCTTGCGGTGGAAGTTGCCGGGGTGGAGCTTCTCCGCCCACACGGCCTCGTAGACGGCGCGCAGCTCGGGGATGGTGAAGTCGTACCCCAGGAAGGCCGTCGCCAGCGGGCTGTACTCGATCTTGGCGCGGGCGCGGTCGAGGCCGTCGGCGACGATGCGGGCGTGGTCGAAGGCGAGCGTGGTGCCGGCGCCCTCGGGATGGTGGCCGGTGTGCCCGTCGACGCCACCCCCGTGGGTGTCGACGGGCACACCGGCGGCTGGGGACCGGCCGGTGGACGGCCGGAGGTCGAGGTCGGTGACGGCGTGCCAGGCGGCGGTGGCCGCGTCCGAGCCGGCCCGCGGGTCGGGCAGGTCGGGGGCGAAGGCGAGGTAGGCGACGGAGACCACGTGCATGCGCGGGTCTCGGTCGGGGGCGCCGTAGGTGCCGAGCTGTTCGAGGTGGACGCGGCTGAGGGCGGCCTCGGCGTCGGCCGTGCCGAGCAGGCCGGTCTCCTCGGCGAGTTCGCGGGCGGCCGCCTCGTCGAGGCCCTCCTCCCCCGCACGCAGGAAGCCGCCGGGCAGCGCCCAGTACCCCTGGTAGGGCGGGGCGGCCCGCTCGACCAGCAGGACGTGCAGGCTGCCGTGGCGCAGCGTCAGGGCGACGACGTCGACCGTGACGGCGACCGGGGTGTAGGCGCGCGGGTCGTAGGCGGCGAGCCACGCGCTCTCGTGGTCGGGCGGCTGTTCCACGGTCATGGCGGGCTCCTCTCCGCTGGGCTCGTCGGGCCGGACCTCGCCGGGCCGGGTTCGCGGCCGCCGGTCGGGCGGTGGCCGCCGGGTCGTCGTTCTCGGGGTGAGCACAACGTAGCGATCCCCCGGTCCGGCGGCAAATGATTTTCCCGCCGGGTGGGGCGCCGCGTCTTCTACTCTGTGACCAGGAGCTTTGCCCGAGGAGGCCGTCATGCCCGCCACTGTCCCGCCGGACTTCGCCGCCGCGCTGGCCGCCGGCCCGCTCGTCCTGGACGGCGGGCTGTCCAACCAGCTGGCGGCGGCCGGGCACGACCTGTCGGACGCGCTGTGGTCGGCCCGGCTGCTGGCGGACGCCCCGGAGGCGGTGGTCGCCGCGCACCGGGCGTACTTCGAGGCCGGGGCGGAGGTCGCGATCACCGCGAGCTACCAGGCGAGCTTCGAGGGGTTCGCCCGGCGCGGGCTGGACCGGGCGGAGGCGGAGCGGCTGCTGGCGCTCGGCGTGGAGCTGGCGCGCCGGGCGGCGGCGCAGGTGCGGGCGGACCGGCCGCTGTGGGTGGCCGCGTCGGTGGGGCCGTACGGGGCCGCGCTCGCGGACGGGTCGGAGTACCGCGGCCGGTACGGGCTGACCCCGGCCGAGCTGGAGGCGTTCCACCGGCCGCGGCTGGAGGTGCTCGCGGCGGCCGGGCCGGACGTGCTGGCGCTGGAGACGGTGCCGGACGCGGACGAGGCGCGGGTGCTGCTGCGGGCGGTGCGGGGGCTGGGCGTGCCGGCCTGGCTGTCGTTCAGCGTGGCCGGCGACCGGACCAGGGCGGGGCAGCCGCTGGCGGAGGCCTTCGCCCTGGCGGCGGAGGTCGACGAGGTGGTCGCGGTGGGGGTGAACTGCTGCACGCCGCAGGACGCGGACCGCGCGGTGGCGACGGCGGCCCGGGTGACCGGCAAGCCGGTGGTGGTCTACCCGAACAGCGGCGAGGGCTGGGACGCCGGGGCGCGCGCCTGGCGGGGTGGGGCGACGTTCGGCGCGGCCACGGCCGGCGGCGGCCGGGCGGGGGTGACCGGGTGGCTGGCCGACGGCGCCCGCCTGGTGGGCGGCTGCTGCCGGGTGGGTCCGGAGGAGATCGCGGGGGTGGCCGCCGAGGTGGCGCGGGCCCGGCGCTGACCGGGCCGGACCGACATTACCGAGGGGGAAGGTGCACGGACCGGGCGCGGCCTGGCAGACTCGTCCCGTTACCACTGCGGTCGACATTGTCGACCGCCTGTCAGCGCGGAGGTACCAAATGCCCGGCCCGATCCAGTCGCTCTCCCGGGCCGCCGCGATCATGCGCCTGCTGGCCGGCGGCGAGCGCCGCCTGGGGCTGTCCGAGGTCGCGACGGCGCTGGACCTCGCCAAGGGCACCGCGCACGGCATCCTGCGCACCCTCCAGCAGGAGGGGTTCGTGGAGCAGGACCCGGAGAGCGGCAAGTACCAGCTGGGCGCGGAGCTGCTGCGGCTGGGCCAGAGCTACCTGGACGTGCACGAGTTGCGCGCCCGGGCCCTGGTCTGGGCGGACGACCTGGCCCGGGCGGCCGGCGAGACCGTCTACCTGGGGGTGCTCCACCAGCAGGGCGTGCTGATCGTGCATCACGTCTTCCGGCCGGACGACACCCGGCAGGTGCTGGAGGTCGGCTCGATGCAGCCCCTGCACAGCACCGCCCTCGGCAAGGTGCTGCTGGCGTACGACCCGGTGGCGCGCGGCGAGCTGGGCGACGGGCCGCTGGAGGCGTACACCGCGCGGACCCTGACCTCCCTGGCCGACGTGGACGCCGAGGCGGCGCTGACCCGCGAGCGCGGCTGGACCGACTCGATCGAGGAGACCTGGGAGGGCGTGGCCTCGATCGGCGCGCTGATCCAGGACCGGCGGCGCAACCCGGTCGGCGCGGTCTGCGTCAGCGGCGCGGTGGAACGGGTCTGCGAGGACGGTTTCGTGAAGCCCTCCCTGGTCGCCTCGGTGCGCAGCGCCGCCCGGGCGATCTCCCGGGACCTGGGCGCCGGGCGGTTCTGACCGCGGTACCGGCCACACCGGCGGCTCCGGCCGCGGACGACCGACGTTCACGCTGAGGCGCGGACAGGCGAGATGCCTGTCCGCGCCTTAGCGTTTTGTCCGTATTTAGGGTTAGTCGATTGGTAACTTCGAGTGAAGGGTCACAGCTGCGTAACCCGGCCTTGACGTGAAGGCGGCCTGGGGAGGAAGCTTCCGCATGACGGTCGACATTGTCGAACGATGGCCGAGTAGATCACTCCCGCAAAGCGCTCACCCGCACAGCGATCGCTCGGCCGCCTGCCCCCACCCGCACCTCCGGGCCATATGGACAAGGGAGTCTTTGTGTCCGCGTTCTCCAACGGCGACATCTTCGTCGGCGAAACCCTCGGCACCGCCGCTCTGATACTCCTCGGCGGTGGCGTCTGCGCCGCCGTGACGCTGAAGAAGTCGAAGGCCCTCAACGCCGGCTGGCTGGCGATCACCTTCGGCTGGGGCTTCGCGGTGATGATCGCCGCCTACATGTCGGCCCCCAAGTCGGGCGCGCACCTGAACCCGGCCGTCACCCTCGCCCTCGCCGTCGACAGCGGCGACTGGAGCAAGGTGCCGGTCTACCTCGGCTCCCAGCTGCTCGGCGCGATGATCGGCGCCGTCCTCGTCTGGGTCACCTACCTCGGCCAGTTCCAGGCCAACAAGGAGGCGACCCTGGGCATCTTCTCGACCGGCCCCGAGATCCGGAACCCGGTCCAGAACCTGCTCACCGAGATCATCGGCACCATGGTGCTCTGCCTCGGCATCCTCACCCAGGGCCTGAACAAGGGCCTCGGCCTCTCCGGCACCGGCATCCTGATCGTCGCCCTCACCGTCGTCGGCATCGGTCTCTCGCTGGGCGGCCCGACCGGCTACGCGATCAACCCGGTCCGTGACCTGGGCCCGCGCATCGTGCACTCGCTGCTGCCGATCCCCAACAAGGGCGGCTCGGACTGGTCCTACGCCTGGATCCCGGTGGCCGGCCCGGTCATCGGCGGCCTGCTGGCCGGCGGCCTGTACCACGTCGCGTTCTGACGCTCCTCGGGTTTCCACCCCACCCGAGCACGGGGACTGACCAGAGAGTCAGGCCCACCCACCCCGCTTCCCCCTTCTTGAGCCGAGGACCCTTATGACCTCCACTGGCACGGGCAACTACATCGCCGCCATCGACCAGGGCACCACCTCCAGCCGCTGCATCATCTTCGGCGAGGACGGCCGGATCGTCGCCGTCGACCAGCAGGAGCACCGGCAGATCTTCCCCCAGCCCGGCTACGTCGAGCACGACGCCGCCGAGATCTGGACCCGGGTGCAGTCGGTGGTGCGCGGCGCGCTGGAGAAGGCCGGCCTGACCAGGGACGACATCCGCGCGATCGGCATCACCAACCAGCGTGAGACCACCGTCCTGTGGGACAAGAACACCGGCGAGCCGGTGCACAACGCCCTGGTGTGGCAGGACACCCGCACCGAGGGCCTCTGCCGCGAGCTGGGCCGCAACGTCGGCCAGGACCGCTTCCGCCGCGAGACCGGCCTGCCGCTGGCCAGCTACTTCGCCGGCCCGAAGATCCGCTGGCTGCTGGACAACGTCGACGGCCTGCGCGAGCGCGCCGAGGCCGGCGACATCCTGTTCGGCACCATGGACACCTGGGTGATCTGGAACCTCACCGGTGGTGTCGACGGCGGCAAGCACGTCACCGACGTCACCAACGCCAGCCGCACCATGCTGATGAACCTGCACTCCCTGCAGTGGGACGACAAGATCGCCGAGTCGATGGGCGTGCCGATGGCCGTCCTGCCGGAGATCCGCTCCTCCGCCGAGGTCTACGGCGAGGCCGTCGGCGACCTGGCGGGCGTGCCCGTCGCCTCCGCCCTCGGCGACCAGCAGGCCGCGCTGTTCGGCCAGACCTGCTTCGACAAGGGCGAGGCCAAGTCGACCTACGGCACCGGAACCTTCCTGCTGCTGAACACCGGCGAGGACGTCGTCAACTCGTACCACGGGCTGCTGACCACCGTCGGCTACCGGATCGGCGACCAGAAGCCGGTGTACGCGCTGGAGGGCTCGATCGCCGTCACCGGCTCGCTCGTCCAGTGGCTGCGCGACCAGCTCGGCATCATCTCCACCGCGGCCGAGATCGAGACCCTCGCCAACACCGTCGAGGACAACGGCGGCGCCTACTTCGTCCCGGCCTTCTCCGGCCTGTTCGCCCCGTACTGGCGCTCCGACGCCCGCGGTGTGATCGCCGGTCTCACCCGGTACGTGACCAAGGGCCACCTGGCCCGCGCCGTGCTGGAGGCCACCGCCTGGCAGACCCGCGAGGTCGTCGACGCCATGCAGAAGGACTCCGGCGTCGAACTCACCGCCCTCAAGGTCGACGGCGGCATGACCAGCAACAACCTGCTCATGCAGAACATCGCCGACGTCCTGGACGCCCCGGTCGAGCGCCCGTACGTGGCCGAGACCACCGCGCTGGGCGCCGCGTACGCGGCCGGCCTGGCCGTGGGCTTCTGGAACGACCTGGACACCCTGCGGGCCAACTGGCACCGCGCCGCCGAGTGGACGCCGCGGATGGACGAGGCCACCCGGGACCGCGAGTACAAGAAGTGGCTCAAGGCCGTGGAGCGCACCATGGGCTGGGTGGAGGAGGACGAGCAGATCTGACCGCGCAGCCGGTCGGGGCCCCCGGGCCCCGACCGGCCCGCTCCCGTTTCACCGGCCCGCCGCACCGGGCCGAACCGGCCTCTCAGCAGGGGCCGCACCGCACATCGAGAGGAGTAACGGCGCCGCCCGACCCGCGCCGCCGTACACACACCATGGCAACCATCCCGACCCTGGGCGCCGAGCGCTTCGCCGGCCGCACCGCCTCCCGCGCCGAGACCCGCGAGCTGCTGGGCAAGGCCACCTACGACCTGCTGGTGATCGGGGGCGGCATCCTCGGCACGGCCGTCGCCTGGACCGCCTCCCAGGCGGGCCTGAAGGTCGCCATGGTCGATGCCGGCGACTTCGCCGGTGCCACCTCCAGCGCCTCCTCGAAGCTCGTCCACGGCGGCCTGCGCTACCTGCAGACCGGCGCGGTCAGGCTGGTCGCCGAGAACCACAAGGAGCGCCGCGCGCTCGCCACCGACGTCGCCCCGCACCTGGTCAACCCGCTGACCTTCTTCGTGCCGGTCTACAAGGGCGGCCCGCACAGCGCGCCCAAGCTCGGCGCCGGTGTGTTCCTGTACTCCGCGCTCTCCGCCTTCCGCGACGGCATGGGCCGGGTCTCCACCGCCGCGCACGCGGCCCAGCAGGTGCCCGCGCTGCGCACCGAGGGCCTGCGCTCGGTGGCCGTCTACGGCGACCACCAGATGAACGACTCGCGCGTCGCCGTGATGACGGTGCGCGCCGCCGTCGACGCCGGCGCCGTGGTGCTCAACCACGCCGAGGTCACCGGCCTGCGCTTCACCGGCGGCCGGGTCACCGGGGCCGACCTCAAGGACCGCCTCGACGGGACCGAGTTCGGCGTCGACGCCCGCCTGGTGCTCAACGCCACCGGCCCGTGGGTCGACCACCTGCGCACCATGGAGGACGCCGGCGCCGCGCCGTCGATCCGCCTCTCCAAGGGCGCGCACGTCGTGGTCAAGCGCCGTGCCCCGTGGCGCGCCGCGCTGACCATCCCGATCGACAAGTACCGCGTCTCCTTCGCCATTCCGTGGGAGGACCACGTCCTGCTCGGCACCACCGACGAGGAGTACACCGGCGACCCGCAGGACGTCCGGGCCACCGAGGCGGACATCGACCAGATCATGGGCGAGGCCGCGCACGCCATCCGCGACGAGCACCTCGACCGCGACCTGATCACCTACTCCTTCGCCGGCCTGCGGGTGCTGCCCGGCGGCCCCGGCGACACCGCCGCCGCCAAGCGCGAGACGGTCGTCACCGAGGGCAAGGGCGGCATGCTGTCGGTCGCCGGCGGCAAGTGGACCACCTACCGGCACATCGGCCGGACCGTGCTGGAGAAGCTGGCCCACGTGCCCGGCACCACCCTGGGCGAGGACATGTCGACCATCGCCCGGACCGTCCCGCTGCCCGGCGTGGGCGCGCCGAACGCGGTGGCGCACCGCCTGCTGATCGACCGCGAGCCGGGCTCGCGGATGGAGCCGCTGGTCGCCAAGCACCTGGCCGGCCACTACGGCACGCTCTCCTTCGAGATCGCCCGCATGATCGACGAGAACCCGGAGCTCGGCCGGCCGATCCACGAGGACGGGCCGGACGTCTGGGCGCAGGTCGCCTACGCCGCCGACAGCGAGTGGGCGTACACCACGGACGACGTGCTGCGCCGCCGCACCACGATGACCGTCCGCGGCCTGGACACCCCGGAGATCCGCTCCGAGGTCGAGGCCTTCCTCGCGAAGCGCGCGGCCAAGTAGCACGGCGTCCCACCGAGGACTCGGAGGGCGGGCACCCCAGGGCTGGGGGCGCCCGCCCTCCGGCACGTCCGGACGGTGGTGCGGCGGTGCGGTGGTGCGGTGGTGCGGTGGTGCGGCGATCGTGCGCATACAGGGCGTCACAGTCGGATCAAGTTCTTAAGGAAATCTTTAGGTATTGGGGGCTTATGCCTCATTTAGCATGATCATCTTGTCGTGTGACCTTCCCTATGCTCCAGCCATCACTGTGGTTCAACAGTGGGTCAAGGAGCAGCAATGCACGTTTCAAGTCGGACCCTGACCGGTCCGCTGGCCCTCACGCTGGTGCTGGCGCTGGCAGCCGGGTCACCGGTCGCCTTCGCGGCCAAGCCGCACGCCAAACCCTCCCCCGGCAAGCCGCCCGTGGTCGCCCCCACCGACCCGACCGGCAGCGTCCCCACCGCCCGGGTCGCCGCCCGGACGACCGGCAAGCGGGTCGAGGCGGTCTCCGAGCGCAGCGAGACCTCCACCACCTGGGCCAACCCCGACGGCACCCTCACCACCGAGCTGTCGGCCGGCCCGGTGCGCTTCCTGCGCGACGGCAGGTGGGCCGACGTCGACCTCACCCTCAAGGCCGCCGCCGACGGCTCGGTCGCGCCGGTCGCCCACCCCAACGCCATGAAGCTGGCCGGGGCCGGCGGCAAGCGCCCCCGGTCGCTCCAGGAGTCGCGGCTCCAGGCCTCGCCGGCCGGCGCGGAGCCGGTCCGCACCCTGGTCTCGCTCGGATCCGGCGAGGACGAGCTGGCCCTGCAGTGGCGCGGCGGCCTGCCCAGGCCCGAGCTGGACGGCGCCAGGGCCACCTACCGGGACGCGATCGGCGACGGCGCCGGCGACCTGGTCGTCGAGGCCACCCGGACCGGCTTCGAGCAGTTCGTGACGCTCCGCCAGCGCCCGGCGGCCGGCGGCTACGCGTACACCATGCCGCTGCGGGCCAAGGGCATCAAGGCCGAGGCCCAGCCGGACGGCAGCGTCCTGTTCACCGACCGGAAGAACGGCCAGAAGCGCGCCGTCCTGCCCGCGCCGGTCGCCTGGGACGCCACCACCGCGCCCGGCTCCAGCGAGCACCCGCGGCAGGCCCGGGTCGACCTGAAGGTGGTCCAGCACGGCGACACCGTCGACCTGGTCTTCACCCCGGACGCCGCATTCCTCGCCGACCCGGCCACCGTCTACCCGGTGACCGTGGACCCGGCCACCGCGGGCCTCGGCAACGCCTTCGACACCCGGGTGCAGAAGGGCGAGACGGTCGACTGGTCGTCCGACACCGAGATCTACTGGGGCAACTCCGGTACCAAGAACGCCGACGGCAGCTCCCGCGAGGCCCGCGCGTTCATCAACTGGAACACCGCCAACATCGCCGACGCGCTGGTCTCCAGTGCCCAGCTGTCGCTGTACAACTTCCACTCCGGCAACAGCGACTGCCAGCCGTACACCTGGGAGGTCTGGGACACCGGCCTGGCCTCCACCGCCTCGCGGTGGGCCGCCCAGCCGGCCTGGAAGACCAAGAAGGCCACCTCCACCGAGACCAGGGGCCGCGACGCCTGCGGCGGCGACGGCTGGATCAACGCCGACGTCACCGGCCTCGTCCAGTCCTGGGCCTCGGCCAAGAACACCACCTCCGGCATGGGCCTGCGCGCCCCCGACGAGGTGTCCACCAAGTACTGGAAGGAGGTCAACTCCGCCAACGCCGCGAGCAACGTCCCGAAGCTGACGGTCACCTACAACTACCGCCCGCGCACCGGCACCAAGCAGCAGGCCGGTCCGCCGTTCCTGCAGGACGGCACCGGCACCTGGCGGGTCGACACCACCACCCCGGTGCTCCGGGACACCTTCGTCGACCCCGACGGCGACAAGGTGACCGGCACCTTCCAGCTGGTCGACGCCATCTCCGGCGCCCAGGTCGGCAGCGTCAACGTCTCCGGCTACGTGGCCAGCGGGACGCCCGCCGAGGTGACCGTCCCGGCCGGCCTGCTGGAGTACGGGCACACCTACCGGTTCCGCAGCTCGCCCTACGACGGGCTGCACTACAACCTGAGCTGGTCCGCCTGGTCCACCTTCAGCGTCAGCCCGCTCCCCGACGTGCCGACCGCGCTGCAGAGCGGCGCCCAGCAGACCCTGACCCCGGTGCTCTCCGCGCTGGTCACCAACCCCAACCAGGGCCGGGTCCGCACCGAGTTCGTGGTCAAGGACAACGCCGGGCAGCCGCTGCCGACCTCCCTCGCCCCCGCCTGGGCCGAGAGCGGCAGCCGGGCCTCCGTCCAGGTGCCGGCCGGCGCGCTGGCCGACGGCCGTGACTACACCTGGGCCGCCCGGGCCTGCGCCGCCGTCGGCTGTTCCGCCTGGTCCGCCGACCAGCCGCTGGCCGTCCGCGTCCAGGCTCCGCCGACCCCGCCCACGCCGGCCACCGCGGTGTTCACCGGCGCCACCCTGGCCGACGCCTCGGCGGCCACCGCCGGCGGCGGCTGCGACACCGGTGCCTGCCCGGCGGCCGACCCCGCCGAGCTGCGGGTCGGCACCGTCGCCGACGGCAGCAGCTGGACCAGCTGGCTCAAGCCCGACCTGGCGGCCGTCCCGGCCGGCTCCCGGGTGGTCGGCGGGAGGCTCGCGCTGACCCGCTCGGACTGCGCCGCCGGTACGCCCGGCTGCGACGAGACCCCGGTCGACATCTTCCAGCTCGGCTCGGCCTGGACCCCCGGCGCGGGCGGCCCGGCGCTGACCGCGGCCGCCGGCGTGGAGAGCTACGCCTCCGCGGCGAAGCCGTCCGAGACCGACCTGGCCGCGCTGGCCGGCTCCTGGATCGAGAAGGGCGAGGCCTACGGCCTGGCCCTGCGGCCGCCGGCCGGCTGGACCGGCGCCGCGCGGTACCACGCGGCCACCGCGGCCGACCCCGCCCAACGGCCGAAGCTGACCCTGGAGTACCTGGCGCCGACGGCGCCCGGCGCGGCCGAGCTGGTCACCGCGACCAGCGGTGACGCCGGACTGGTCGTCACCTGGAACGCCCCGACCGACCGCGGGTCGGTGGGCGAGGTGGGCTACACCGTCCGGGTCGAGACCTCGGCCGGCGTGCTCGTCCAGGAGATCGCCACCGGCGACGTCCGGGCCGCGTTCACCGGCCTCGACAACACCCGTTCGCACCGGGCGGTGGTGACCGCCCGGAACGGCTTCGGCAGCGCGACCCCGGCCGCCTCGGCCGTGGTCCAGGGCACCCCGACCGCGGGCGGCCCGGACCAGTACCGGGGCTTCGTGCAGGAGTACCTGGAGGCCCGGAACAAGGTCAAGATGAAGGCGGGCTTCACCGCCCCCGAGGCCGCGGCCGAAGCCGCGCACGGCACCGTCTTCGTCGACCTGCTGGCCACCCAGGAGGCCTCGCTGGTCGCCAACCGCGAGGCCCTGGCCACCCAGGGCCAGCTCTACACGGCGGCGGCGGTCACGCTGTCCGACGTCGTGGTGGACCAGCAGTCGGCCGGCAAGGTCGTGGTGCGGGCCACCGTCAAGGACTCGGTGATGATCCGGTCCAACGGCGTGGACTCGCCGAGCGAGAGCGCCGGTCCGAAGCGGTTCGAGTTCACCCTCGGCGCCACCGTGCTGCTGGCCTCCGAGGCCGACGACCTGGCCGCCCGGCAGAAGCTGTCCTCGTCCGCGGCCGCGCAGGCCCAGGTCGAGGTCGCGGACGCCGCGCAGCCGGACCCGGCGGACGCCCAGAAGGCCGTCCCGCTGGACGCCAACGGCTTCCCCGTACAGCAGGCGCAGCCCGCCACGGGCGCCGTGCAGGCGGGCTACAACTACAACGGCACCGCTGACTGGGCCCGCCGCAACGTCGGCATCAAGTGGGACTTCCCGCAGGACTGCACCAATTTCGTGTCCAAGGCGCTGTACTACGGTGGCGGCATGCGCACCCGGTACGGCTTCAAGACGCTGGACAGCGCCTGGTGGCAGAACGACTACTGGATGTTCGGCTGGCACATCAACCGCAGCTACACCTGGGCCGGCGCGGCCAACCTGCACCGGCACCTGCTGAACCACCGGTACTCGACCTGGCTCCGCTGGACCTCCGACGCCCGCCCCGGCGACGTGGTGTTCTTCAAGTGGCGCAACGAGTCCCGGATCAACCACGCCGCCGTGGTGGTCAGCTGGGGCGCCCGGATGGAGCTCCGCCAGCACGGCCGGCAGGGTGTCACCACCCTGAACGAGGTGCTGTCGTACTACCGGCAGAAGGGCGACCCGATCGAGTGGTTCGTCGTCGTCCGCCCGCTCGGGACCAACTGATGTCCGTGGGGCGGCCGGTACCGGCCGCGCTGGCGGCCGTCCTCGCGGCCGCCCTGCTGGCGGGGTGTTCGAGCGCCGCCGACGACGCGGACCTGCGGTTCGCGGCCGACTACGCGGCTCGTCCGCACCTCCAGGTGACGGGCTACCCCGTCCCCGAGACGCTGGGCCTGGTCCAGCGGGTGGTCTGGCGGCTCGCCGACGGCTCGGACGAGCAGGTGGCGAAGCTGGCCGCCGCGGAGGGCTCGGCCGGCGAACGCCGGGCGAAGGCCGCCGCCTGGGTCCGCGCCTACGGTCAGGGCGCGGCCGGCCCGGTCACCGCCGACTTCGGTGACGACCCGACCGGGCGGCAGAGCGTACGGCTCGCCTTCCAGGACACCGGGCAGGTGAAGGATCTGACGCTCCGCCCGGACGGTCCGGGCGGCGAGGACGGCTGGCGGGTCCTGCTGGACTGACGCCGTACCGCGCACGGGCGGGCGCTCCTGGAGGAGCGCCCGCCCGTTCGGCGTTTCCGGTACCGCCCGGTCCGGTCCGGACCCGTCCGGGTGCCTAGACGATCAGGCTGAGCGGCATGATCAGGGCGATGGCGACGACCGAGATCACGGTCTCCATCACCGACCAGGACTTGAGGGTCTGGCCGACGCTCATCCCGAAGTACTCCTTCACCAGCCAGAAGCCGGCGTCGTTGACGTGCGAGAAGAACAGCGAACCGGCGCCGATGGCCAGCACCAGCAGGGCCGCGTGGGTGGACGACATGTCGGCGGCGAGCGGCGCGACGATACCGGCGGCGGTGATGGTGGCGACCGTGGCGGACCCGGTGGCCAGCCGGATCAGGACGGCGATCAGCCAGCCGAGCAGCAGCGCCGAGATGTGCCACTTGGCGGACCACTCGCTGACGGCGTTGCCCACGCCGACGTCGATCAGGGTCTGCTTGAAGCCGCCGCCCGCGCCGACGATGAAGACGATGCCCGCGATCGGGCCGAGCGACTTCCCGACGGTGTCGGAGATCCGGTCCTTGGAGAAGCCGGCCGCCCGGCCGAGCGTCAGCATGCCGAGCAGGGTCGCGGCGAGCAGGGCGATCAGCGGCGAGCCGATGAAGTCGAACACCCGCTGCGGCATCGCCTTCGGGTCGTCGACGACGACGTCGGCCAGCGCCTTGCCGAGCATCAGGACCACGGGCAGCAGGATGGTGGCGAGGACGGCGCCGAAGCTCGGGGTGTGCTCGGGCTTCTCCGTCTCCACCGGCGCGGTGGCCCGCGGGATCTCCAGCGGGCCGACCCAGCGCTCGGCGACCCGGGCGAACAGCGGCCCGGCCACGATCAGCGTCGGCACGGCGATCAGCAGGCCGAGGGCCAGGGTGATGCCGAGGTCCGCGTGCAGCGCGTCGACGGCCACCAGCGGGCCCGGGTGCGGCGGGACGAGGCCGTGCAGCACGGAGAGCCCGGCCAGCGCGGGGATGCCGATCCGCATCAGCGGGACGTTGCCGCGACGGGCCACCAGCAGCACGATCGGGATCAGCAGGACGACCCCGACCTCGAAGAACAGCGGCAGGCCGAGGACGGCCGCGATCAGCGCCATCGCCCAGGGCAGGGCCTTGGGCCCGGAGCGGGCGAGCACGGTGTCGGCGATGATGTTCGCCCCGCCGGAGTCGGCGAGCAGCTTGCCGAGCATCGCGCCCAGCCCGATCAGCAGGCCGACGCCCGCGACGGTCGCGCCGAAGCCGGTGGAGAAGCTGCCCAGCAGCTTGTCGAAGGGCGCGCCCGCGACGGCGGCCAGCAGGCCCGACCCGAGGGTGAGGGCGAGGAACGGGTGCAGCTTGAGCCGGGTGATCAGCACGACGATGGCGCCGATGCTGAGCAGCACCGCGAGCAGCAGTTGGGCGTCGCTGTCGGTGTGCGGCAGGGCCGGTGGGGCGGCCGCCGCGAGCAGGGTGGGGGTCACGCGAGGTCTCCATTGACGGGCCGCAGCAGTGCCACGGCCATCTCGACGAGTTCTTCGGGGGTCGGTCCGACGTCCAGGACGGCGCCGTGCTCGTCCGCGCCGAGGGGTTCCAGGGCGGCGTACTGCGAATCGAGCAGCGACGGCGGCATGAAGTGGCCGGTGCGGTGGGCGAGCCGGTCCCCGACCAGCTCGTGCCGCCCGCTGAGGTGCAGGAAGAAGGCGCCCGGGCAGGCCGCGCGCAGGGTGTCGCGGTAGTGCCGCTTCAGCGCCGAGCAGGTGACCACGCCGCCGGTGCCCGCCTGGGCCCGGTCCCCCAGCCAGGCGCCGAGGGCGCGCAGCCAGGGCGCGCGGTCCGCGTCGTCCAGCGGGGTGCCGGCCGACATCTTGGCGATGTTGGCGGGCGGGTGGAAGTCGTCCGCCTCGGCGTAGGGGAGGTCGAGGCGGTCGGCCAAGAGGCGGGCCACGGTGGTCTTGCCGACACCGGAGACGCCCATCACCACGAGGGTGAGGGGCGACGCGGGGGTGTCGTGGTTCTCGACGCTGAGAGCCATGGGTGGTGCTCCTTCGTTGCCAGGCCGCCACTATCGCTCCAAAGATATGACCTATTCAAGTGCCGGAAACCAAATCGTCATACTTTTGCGATTCGCGGGGGCCGACCGGAGAGCGGCCCACCCGGGCCCTCTAGGCTGGACGGATGGAGATCCAGGGGCTGCCCGGCCGACTGCTCGCCGACCTCGGACCGGCCATCGCCTCCGGTGAGATCCCCGAGGGGGCGGTCCTGCGCGCCGAGGAGCTGGAGCAGCGGTACGGGGTGTCGCGGACGGTGGTCCGGGAGGCCGTGCGGATCCTGGAGGGAATGCGGCTGGTCGCCTCCCGGCGCCGGGTCGGCATCACCGTCCAGCCGAAGTCCGACTGGGACGTCTTCGACCCGCTGGTGATCCGCTGGCGGCTGGCCGGTGCCGACCGCCCGGCGCAGTTGCGCTCGCTCGGCTCGCTGCGGGTCGCGGTGGAGCCGGCCGCGGCCGCGCTCGCCGCCCGGCACGCCAGTGACGACGAGCGCCGTGAACTCCTCACCCTCGCGGGGGAGTTGACGATGACGGCCCGGGCCGCCGACCTGGCCGCCTTCCTCCGGCACGACATCGCCTTCCACGCCACCGTCCTGAAGGCCTCCGGCAACGAGATGTTCGCGCACCTCGGGGACACCGTCGGCGCGGTGCTCACCGGCCGCACGGAGTACCATCTGATGCCTCATCAGCCCGAGCCGTACGCGATCCGGTTGCACCGCGAGGTCGCGGAGGCGATCTGCGCTGGGGACGCGGCGCACGCCGAGCGGGCGATGCGCACGATCGCCGAGGGTGCGCTGGAGGAGCTCAACCAGCAGCTCGGGTGAGACCGCCCCCGAGGCGCGGTTTCCGTTACAGATCACACGATTTGACGGCAGTTCGGCTGATTCCTGCGCATACTCCCGGTTCGGCGGGGCAGAGTGGTGCACAGGGGCGCGTTCCGGCGCGCCCGTCCCACCGTCGTGAGCGCGCCTGGGGGTCGCCCGATGCCATCCGCACGCCGTCGCCGCCGTCGCCTTCCCGACGAGGTGCGCGCCGCCGCCGTCCGGGCGGTGCTCTGCCTGTCCTTCACCCTGGTCGGCCTGGTGGTCGCGGCCCTGGGCTCGTACGCGGACAGCTGGCTGATGACACCGGCGCTGATGGCGATGGGCCTCGGCGTGTTCGGCACCATGTGGTGCCTGCTGGAGATCCTGATCTCGCGCCAGGTCGCCGCCCAGCGGATGCGCGGGCCGAACGCCGCCTCGCCGATGGCCGGCAGCCGGGCGCCCGCCGGGGCCCGGCCGGGACCTCGCCCGGCCGGGCCGCCGAACCCGGCGGCACCGCCGCCGCCGCGCGTGCCCCCCGCGTACCCGCAGGCCGGGCCGCGGCCGGCGGCGCCCCACCGGGGTCAGGCCGGGACGACCGCCCGGTAGTGCGTGGTGAGCCGGCCCTCGTCGTCCAGGACGTGGAAGGCGAGCATCGGCGGCTGGTCGAAGGTGATCCCGGGACCGCCCTCGCAGGGCAGGGTGACGGTGGACACCACACCGGGCGCGACCAGCACCGGCAGCCCGGCGAAGGTGGTGGCCGCACCGGTGTGGGCGTGCCCGCAGAGCAGGGCGGCCACCCGGGGGTGGCGGCCCAGCACCTCGGCGAGGCGCCGCTCGCCGAACTGGCGGATCGGGTCGACGGTCGGCAGGTGGAGGACCACCGGGGGGTGGTGGAAGGCCACCAGCGCCGGCCGCTCCGGGCGGCCCGCGGCGAGCGTGCTCTCCAGCCAGGCCAGGGTCTCCTCGTCGAGCAGGCCGTCGGCCCGGCCGGGGATCGAGGAGTCGAGCAGCAGCAGGTCGGCGCCGGGCAGCGGGTGCAACCGGTTGACCGGCCCCTCGGCGGGCGCCTCGGCCAGCAGGACCTCCCGGTAGGCCGCGCGGACGTCGTGGTTGCCGGGACAGCTGAGCACCGGGTGGCGGGAGGCCAGTACCTCGGCCACCCTCCGGTACTCGCCCGGCAGTCCGTGGTCGGCGAGGTCACCGGTCACCAGGACGGCGTCCAGCGGGCCGGGCAGGGCGTCGAGGTACGCCATCACGCGCTCGGCCCGCCGGTACGCCCGGGCGCCGCCGTCCCCGCGCCGTTCCTGGCCGATGTGGATGTCACTGAAGTGAGCGATCGTCAGCATGGCCCTCACGGTAGAGGGGACGGGCACCGCCGCGTCACGCCGGGGCGGCGGCCTCCGCGGGGCGCTTGAACATCCGGGTCGCGGTGATCTCGCCGTGCACGGCCGGACCGTCCGGGTCCTGCGGCGCGGGCAGGCCGGGACGCAGGTGCTCCTCCACCGAGATGTACTTCAGCCCCGCCCGCAGGTCGGCGTCGTTGCGCAGCCGGATGACCAGCGGGAACTCGGCCAACGCGGTGGTGTCGAACAGGCCGGTGGTGTAGATCAGCTGGACCCCGAGCGCGTCGGCGACCGCCCGCTGCAGCTCCAGCAGGTAGGTGGCGTTGGCGCGGCCGATCGGGTTGTCCAGGAAGAGCGTGCCGGCGTGCCGCAGCTGCGACTGGCCCCGGTCGTTGGCGCGCAGCGCGGCCATCGTGCAGTACAGCGCGATGGCCGCGGTGAGCAGCTGCCCGCCGGAGAAGACGTCGGACATCTGGCCGACACTCACCCGCTCGGCCCGCAGCACCGCGTCCGGCTTGAGGATCTCCACGCTCACGCCGCGCGGGCCGATCGCGGCGGCGACACCGCGCAGCAGCAGGGACATGCCGTCGCGGCGCAGGTCGCTGTTCTTCTTGACGGCGGCGCGGGTCGCGTCGTCGATCACTTCGCCCAGGCGCTCGACCAGGGTGGCGTGGTCCGGGTCCTCGAAGCGGATCCGGAGGAACTCCTGGCCGGACCACTCTCCCAGTCCTTCGGGCAGCCGGGAGAGCCGCTGGGCGGCGCGCAGCGTGGTGAGCGAGGACTCGACCAGGCCGCGCAGCCGGTCGACGATCGAGCCCCGGTTGCGCTCCAGCTGGGCGAGCTCGTCGGTGAGCACCCGCAGCCGGGGGGCGAAGGCGGTGGCCCAGGCGGCGGCGTGGTCGGGCAGGGCGGCGGCGGGCAGTTCGCGGATCTGCTGGCGGGCCGGGGTGCGGACGGCCTCGTAGCGGGCGGCGTTGGCGTGCCGGACGAGCGCGTCGGAGGCGTCGCGGACGGCGAGTTCGGCGGAGGACAGCTCGCCGGCGGCGGTGCGCAGCGCGCGCCGGGCGTCGGTGGCGGCCGTGCGGGCCTCGGCGAGCGGGCCGAGGTAGGGCTCGACCGGGCGGCCGTCCTCCTCCTGCTGCTCGCGCAGGCCGTCGCGCAGCTGCCCGGCGTGCTCGTCGAAGTCGGCGGCGGCGGCCTGCGCGGCGTCGAAGGTGCGCTGCAGGTCCGTGTGGGCGGTGCGGGCGGTGTCGACGCTCTCGCGGCGCTCGGCCAGCCGGGTGGTGGCGGTGCGCAGCAGGGCCTGGGCGTGCTCGGGGTCGGTGGGGACGAGGTCCTCGGGCAGCTCGGTGTGGGCCTCGCCGTCGGCGGGCGCGGAGCGCTCGGCCTCGCCGCGCAGCCGGCCGAGCTGCTCGCTGGCGGCGGCGGAGCGGGCCTCGATGGTGGCGACCAGCTCCTCCGCGCGGGCGGCGGCGGCCTGGCGGGCCGGGCCGTCGGCGCCGTCGGGGCTGCCCAGCAGCTCCTCGGCGCGGGTGCGGACCTTGTTGGTGAGCCGGTCCAGCTCGGTCGCGGCGGCGGCCTCGTCCCCCTCGGCGCGGGCCTGCTCGGCGCGCAGGTCGGCCCCGACGCCGACCTTCTCGTAGAGCTGGGAGGCGGCGCGGTAGGCCTCGCGCAGGGCGGGCAGCGCGGTGGGGGCGGCGCCCTCGGGTTCGTCGGTCTGCTCGGCGGCGGGGATCTCGGCGCGCTCGGCGCGCAGGGTGCGGGCGGTGCGGCGGGCGTCGTCGGCGGCGCGCTGGGCGGCGCGGCGGTCCTCGTCGCAGGTGCGGGCCCGCTCGGCGCACTGCGCCTGGCGGCGGTCGCACTCGGTCGCGTCCTCGGCGAGTTCGCGCAGGCTCCGCGTCCAGCCGGGTCGCTCGCGCAGCCGGAAGGCCAGGCCTTCCAGGGCGTCGGCGCGCCGCCGGGCCTGCTGGGCGGCCTCGCGCTGCTCCTCGTGGGCCCGGGCCGCGGCGGCGTGGTCGGTCTCGGCCTCGTCGTGGTCGGCGCGCAGGGTGGCGAGCGCGGCGGCGGCCTGCTCGGCGTGCTCGCGGGCGGTCTCGGCGGCCTCGGACAGCTCGGCGAGGGTGCCCGGCGGGCAGCTCGCGTGCCAGGAGGCGAGGCGGGCCGCGAGGGCGCGGTCGCCGCCGAGCCGGCCGGCCAGCTCGCGGATGTGCTCCTCGCGGGCGGTGGCGCGGGAGCGCAGCTCGCGGCGCTCGCCGTCGGCGGCGGTCTCGTCGTGCATGGCCGGGTTCGGCGGGACGAGGAAGAAGGCGGGCTCGTCGGTGATCGGCGCGATCAGCGCGGCGGCGGCGCCGACGGCGACGGTGGAGCGCGGCAGCAGCGCGGCGGCCCGCAGCGTCTCGCGGGCCCGGTCGAGCGAGTGGGGGTCGGTGATCACCACGCCGTCGACCAGTTCGGGCCGGGCCGCCAGGATCGCCTCGTGGTCCGCCGGGTCGACCGACTGGGCGAGGTAGCGCCAGCCGGGCAGGGCGGGGATGCCGTGCTCGGCGAGGTACTCGACGGTGGCGAGCACGTCCGGGCCGGGCGGCAGCAGGCCGCCGTCGCCGAGCGCGGCCAGGATCCGGGAGTCGTCGGCGGCCGCGGTGCGCAGGTCGAACAGGGTGCGCTCGGCGGTGGCGATGGCCTCGTCGAGCAGCTCGCGCAGCGCCTCGGCGGAGCGGTCGAGGACGGCCGGGGTGAGGAAGCCGGCCGCCTCGTCGGCGTCCGACCCGTCCTCGCTCCACTCGG
The DNA here is from genome assembly GCF_042752535.1 of Kitasatospora sp. NPDC059327. Classification (NCBI taxonomy): domain Bacteria; kingdom Bacillati; phylum Actinomycetota; class Actinomycetes; order Kitasatosporales; family Streptomycetaceae; genus Kitasatospora; species Kitasatospora sp. NPDC059327. The sequence continues at coordinate 24,617 of NZ_JBHYYB010000089.1, forward strand.
TGGAGGCGGGGGTGAGGGAGAGCAGGTCGGCCAGCCGGGGCTCGGTGGCGAGCAGGGCGGCGGTGCGCCGCTCGGTGGCGAGCGCCTGGGCGGCGGCCTTGCGGGCGTCGGTGGCGCGGGCCTCGGCGAGCTCGGCGCGGCCGGTGGCGGCGGCGGCCTCGCGCAGCCGGGCGGCGGCGCCCTCGGCGACCGCGCGGGCCTGCCCGAGGGCGGCGGCGGCGGTCTTCTCCACATCGGCGGCGTGCAGCGCGGCGCGGGCCGGGTCGGGCTCGGCACTGCCGGGGTCGATCCAGCCGGCCTCGACCGCGGCGGCGGTCTCCCGCTCCACCTCGGCGAGGCGCTGGCGCAGGTGGTCGGACTCGCTGCGGGCCTTCTGGGCGGCGGTGGCCGCCTCGGTGGCGTCGGACTGCGCCTTGGCACCGTCCGACTGGAGCTCGCCGGCGCGCGCCTCCTCGGTGTCGGCGCGCTCCTCGGCGGCCACGGCCGCGCTCTCCAGGGCGCGGGCCAGCGCGGCGGCGGCACGGGAACGGGCGGCGAGCGCGGGGGCGGCGTCGAGCTCGGCCTCGCGGATCGCGGCGGCGACCCGGGTCACCCGGTCGGCGGCGGCGCGCTGGCGCAGCACGGCCTCGGCGGCCTGCCAGGCGGCGTGCAGGGTGCGGGCGTCGATGAGCTCGCGGCGCAGCGCGGCGGCCTCGGTGGTGGCCGCGGCCAGCCCGAGGGTGGCGTGCCGGTGGGTCAGCTCGGCGGTGATCAGGGTGTGCCGGGTGCGGTCGGCCTCGGCGGCGGTGACGGCGCTCGCGGCGGCGGCGACCTCGATCGCGAGGTCCTGGGCGCGGTCGCGTTCCGCGGCGGCGCGGGAGGTCAGGGCGTGGGCGAGGCGGCGGGCGCGGCGCTCGGCGGTGCGGTGGGCCTCGCGGACGCCCTCGCGGGCGACGGTGGCCTCGGCGATGCGCTCCAGCAGCTCCAGTGAGCCGGCGGTGAAGTCGCGCTCGGCACCGAGCTCGGAGCGGCGGCCGAGCTTGGCGGCGAAGCCGTGGACGAGGTCGGCCAGGCCGTCGGTGTCCCGGGTGTCGGTGACGGCGCGCAGCAGCAGGTCGGTGAAGTCGCTGTCGTGCTTGACCGCGAACAGGCCGGCGGCCTCGCCCTCGTCGGCGTTCATCTCGCGCTGGTAGCGGAAGAGTTCGGGGTCGAGGCCGAGCTCCCCGAGGTGCTCCGTCCAGCGGTCGTGGCCGTCCTCGAAGACCAGGTCGAGGTGCGGGTGCGCCTTGCCGGCCTCGGTGAGGGCGTCCCGGAAGCCCTTCATGGTGCGGCGGCGGCCGCGGGCCTTCTGGTCGCCGGCCAGGCTCACCCGTTCGGCGACCGGCAGCGAGTCCAGCGTCAGGCCGGGCCCGGGACGGAAGGAGTACCAGGTCTCGGCGAACTTGCGCGGGTCGGAGGAGACCTGGCGGCCGCGCCACTCGCTGACCTTGCCCACCACGATCGGCTCACCGGTGACGGTGTGCTGCCACTCCAGGGCGACGTGGCCGCAGTCGTCGGCGAGCAGGAACTTGCGCAGCACGCCGGAGCTGGCGCCGCCGAGGGTGTTGCGGTGGCCGGGGAGCATCACCGAGAAGATCAGCTTGAGCAGGACGGACTTGCCGCCGCCGTTCTCCAGGAAGAGCACGCCGGCGGGGGCGGGCCGGCGGACCGGACCGTCCGGCTCCTCGCCGAACAGGCCGATCTGCTGGGGGGCCGGGTCGGAGACGGGCTCGCCCACGCCGCGCAGGTCGAGCACCGTGTCGGCGTAGCGGGCGCCGGCCGGTCCGATCGAGTACAGGCGGACCCGGTTGAGCTCGTACATGTGCGGCGGTTCTCCAGTGCGGGTGGGTCAGGAGTGCGGGGATCGGGACTGCGGTGGCGCGGGCGGCCCGTCCTGGGTGGCCGACCGCCCCGGGTGGGGGCCCGGGGTCAGAGCGAGTGGAACGGCAGACCGGCGTCGGCGACCAGCTCGTCCCCGGTGTCCGGGGGCAGCAGGCTCGCGGTGCCGTCGGAGACCGGGACGATGCCGAGGTCGAGCAGCTCGGCCATCGCGGCGCTGCCGGCCAGGTCACGGACCTGGAGCTGGTAGCGGGCGGTGGTGCGGTAGGTGCCGCCGGCGTCGTCCGAGGTCTTCTGCAGGAAGCCGGAGTCGACCAGGAACATCACGGCCTTGGCGACGATGCCGATGGTGGAGCCGGAGAGCCGGCGGGCGTCCTTGGTGGCGCCGGTGGCGGTGCGCCGGGCCCAGACCCGCCAGGCGGCCTCCAGGCCGGGGGCGTCGCTCTGCGGGTCGGTGTTGGCGCCGTCGGCCTCGGCCTGCTCCTCCAGCCGGCGGCAGGCCTGGCGGACGAAGGCGTCGACGCCGTTGACGGTGATCCGGCCGAGGTAGCCGTCGTCGGCGAGGTCCTCGGGGCGGGGGAAGGCCATCGCGGCGACGGCGAGGTGGGCCAGGCCGTGCAGGAAGCGGTCGGTCGACTCGGAGGCGGCGCGGCGCGAGTAGTCGCCCATCCGGACGGCGAAGACGGAGTCCTCGGCGGCGGCGACGGCCATGCCGGCGCGCGGGGAGACCTCCAGGACGACCAGGCCCATCCCGGTGGCGACGGCGTCGGCGAGACGGGCGAACGGCGGGTCCTCGCGGTGGCGGCGGACCAGGTCCGCGTACTCCGCGTCGCGGGCGGGGAGCAGCTTGGCCTGCAGGCCGAAGGAGACCAGCCGGGCGGCGTCGGCGACGTCGGCCGGGGTGATCGCGGCCGGGGCGGCGGGCTCGGTCTCGGGCGCCCAGGACGTGTCGTGGTGGGTCGTCACGGGCGGTGCTCCTCGAAGGTGTCGCTGCGGGTGCGGGTGCTGGTGGTGCGGGCGGTGCTGGTGGTGCGGGCGGTGCTGGTGGTGCGGGCGGTGCTGGTGGTGCGGGCGGTGCTGGTGGTGCGGGCGGCGGGTGGGCCGACCGCGGCGGTGGGGCGGGGCGCCGACGCGGGCCCGGCGGCCGGTGGGCGGCGGCGCCGGGGGCGGACCGGCTGTCGGGTCGTCAACTGGCGTCCTTGCGGTCGGCCGCCATGCCCGCGGCGTCCAGCAGGGCGCTGCCGACGATGAGGTCGGCGCCACCGAACTGCTCGTCCCGCAGCACGGTGCCGTCGTCCACGGCGAACAGCAGGCGCTCCTCGCCCTGGCGGTAGGCGGTGCCGACCGGCGGGCTGGCGGCGTGGACGGCCAGCAGGGCGACCAGGTACGCCAAGTCCGGGCCGCCCTGCCCGCGGGCCTCGGCGAGCAGTCCGGAGAGCCGGCGCGGCGCGTCCGGCGGCAGGTCGAGCAGCAGCAGCGCGGCCTCCAGCTGGTCCTCCGTGAACCGGCTGTCGTCGGGGGTGGCGACGAGGTCCGGGTCGGGCAGCTCGGCGCCCAGGTGCTCGCGCTCCACCGGTGGCGTCAGCAGCAGGTCGACCAGGTCGGTGACCCGGACCGAGACCGGCGTGCGCAGACCGGTACCGCGGGCGAAGAACGCGCCGGTGGGCCCGACGGCCTGCTCGACCGGCAGCCGGAGCACGGGGGCCAGCAGTTGCCCGTAGAGGTCGATGCCGCTGCGGGCACCGGGGGCGGCGAAGGCCTGGCGGTCCTGCTCGGCACGGAACAGCGGGCCGGCCTCCAGCAGGCGGGTCTGCAGCTGGGTGTGGCGGCGGATGCAGTCCTTGACGATGTCGACCAGCTCGGCGGCGCGGCGCTTGTGCTCGGGCTCCTCCGCCTCGTCACGGGCCTTGCGGATGTTGGTGAGAATCGCGTTCTCGTGCCGGTAGCGGTCGGCGATGTGGTCGAGCGCCTCGTCGATCAGATCGGGGATGGCCTGCATCCAGTCGACGGCGCGGACGTTGCGCCGGGTGGCGTCCAGGGCCCGGCGCAGCGTCTCGGCGTACTGGACGGTGCGGTAGCGGGCCTGCTCGGCGGCGAGCTGGGCGTCGGCCAGCCGGCCGCGCCGGATCAGCACCTCCAGCTTGACCTCGGCGGCGATCTGCGCGGAGGTGACGTCGGTGTCGAGCGCTCCGACCAGGACGTTGACCGCCTCGTCGGTGGTGCGCAGGTAGACGCCGCCGTCGGGGCCGGGCACCTCCTCGATCAGCTTGAAGTCGTAGTCGCGGCGGACGTACGCGCCGTCCTGGCCGAAGGTGCCGTAGACGGCGCGGAACCCGCGGTCGACACTGCCGACGTTGATCAGCGACTCCAGCACCCAGCGGGCGACCCGCTCGTGCTCGGCGGTCGGCCGGGCGGCGGCCTGGGCGGCGACCCGGGGCAGCAGCCGGGCGAGCACTATCTCGCGGTCGGCCCCGGTGTCGAAGTCCATGTTGAGGGTGACCAGGTCGATCGCGGCGAGACCGACCTCGGCCATCGCGTAGCCGCCGTACTCGCCGGCCAGCATGCCCTTGCGGCTGTCCAGGTCGTGCAGCGGGGCCGTGCAGGCCAGCGCCTTGAGCCGGCGGGCCAGGCCCTCGTCGGCGGCGGGGCCGGGCGCGGGCCGCGCGGTGGCGGCGGGCCCGGCGGGCGGCCGGAGCCCGGACTCGGTGGGCGGGTCAGCGATGGCGGTCACGGTGGACAAGATTAGAGGTAGGCACCGACATCGACCGAAACGGACCTTTCGGTCGGGTCGCAAAAGCGTTCGAAGCATGGCCACGAGAACCGGCTTTCGAGAAAACGCCCGCGCGACGAAGCCGGCACCGCCATGATGCCTCATATGATCATCAGACTGGTACGAGGCGGCCTGACCGCCGCCCTGGCCGTGGCCACGCTCACCGCCGGCACCGTCGCGGCCCAGGCCGCGACCACCGCCGCACCCGTCGCCGCGACCACCGCCCGCACGGCGGTCGCCGGCCCGAACGTCAGCGTGACCCAAGCCGGCAACTACCCGATCTTCCCGGTCGACAGCACCAACTTCTCGGTGACCTGGACCTCCACGGGCACCGCCGACCTCACCGGCACCACCCACCTCACCGTCGAACTGCCGCCCGGCCTGACCACCAACGGCGCGTCGATCACCTCGTTCCCCGACTACACCTTCACCGAGACGGTCTCGCCCGACGGCCGCCGACTGGACGCCTACTTCACCGGCAACCGGGCTCCGGGGCGCAGCGAGTTCATGAAGGTCTACGTGGCCTCCCACGGCACCAGGCCGAGCGGGACCATCAAGGTCACGGCCGCGAACCGGAACGACGTCAACCCGTCCGACAACGTCTCGACCTACCTGCTCGGCAGCGGCCCGCAGGCCCCGGTCACCCAGGCCGCCCCGGTGGTGACCGGCATCGGCACGGTGACCGGCCCCGGCACGGGCGGCACCGCCGTCACGCTGACCGGCACCAACCTGGACAACGGCTTCGTCCTGTTCGGCGACGCCGTCGCCACCGGAAGCTGCACCAGCACCGCCTGCACCGTCACCGCCCCCGGCGGCAGCGGCAGCACGCCGGTGACCGTGGTCACCCCGGGCGGCACCGCGGCCGCGCCCGCCGCGTTCGACTACACCGGCGCGGCTCCCCCGGCACCGGCCGCTCCGGTGGTAACCGGTCTGACCACCACCGGCGGCCCGGCCGCCGGCGGCACCACGATCTACGTCCAGGGCAACGGGCTGGCCTCCGGCACGGTGCTCTTCGGCGGGGTGCCGGCCACCCGTCACTCCTGCGGTCCGACGGTCTGCTCGGCGACCGCCCCTGCGGGCACCGGCGTGGTCGACGTGACGGTGACCACCGCCGGCGGGACCAGCGCGACCGGCCCGGCCGACCGGTACACGTACACCGCCTGAGGGTCGCGGTGAGCAGGGCCCGACGCCGGGAGGACGGACTCCGACGGCGCCGGGCCCTGCTGCGTGCACGGGGCGGGGTGCCGTGGAGCGGCTCGTCGGCCGGGTCGTGGAGCAGCCCGTCGGCCCGATCGTGCCGCAGCCGCCCCGGGGCAAGTTGAACGCGTTCAATTCATCGGTCCAGAGTCGGTTCCGCGCAGGTGGGACGGCCGGTCCCGCCGCCCCGGTGACCGACCACCTGCCGGCCCTGCGGGAGTGGATCGAGCGGACCCGCGACGGCGTCGCCGACACCAACGCCCGCTACCCCTTCCTCGCCTACGGCACCGACTGGCTGGCGTTCGCGCACCTGGTGATCGCGGCCGCGTTCTGGGGGCCGATCAAGGACCCGGTGCGCAATGTCTGGGTGATCCGGTGGGCGGTCCTCGCCTGCGCGGGCGTCATCCCGCTGGCACTGGTCTGCGGGCCGCTCCGGGGCATTCCGCTGTACTGGCGATTCATCGACATGTCGTTCGGCATCGTCGGGGTGCTGCCGCTGCTCGTCGTGCTGCGGCTGCTCCGGCCGCTGGAACGGCCCGCCGGTACGACCGCCCTGGCCGGCTGAGCCGTCCGGGGGAACGCCCGGGCACCGCGCACGCCGGTGACCGGGCGGCGACCGGGCCACGATCGGGCGGCGGCGACGGCCGTCACGCGCAGGCCCTACGATCTGGCTCAACAGCTGCTGGGAGGCGGACGGGCGTGGCCGATGCGGTGATCGATCTCAATGCGGACCTCGGTGAGGGGTTCGGACGCTGGACGCTGACCGACGACGAGGCCCTGCTCTCCGTGGTGACCAGCGCCAACGTCGCCTGCGGCTTCCACGCCGGAGATCCGTCCACCATGCGCCGGGTCTGCGCGCTGGCCGCCGAGCGCGGCGTGCGGATCGGCGCCCAGGTCTCCTACCACGACCTGGCCGGCTTCGGCCGACGGGCGATGGACGTCCCGCCGGAGGAGCTGGCCGACGAGATCGCGTACCAGATCGGCGCCCTCCAGGTGTTCGCCCGCGCGGCCGGCTCCAGGGTCTCCTACGTCAAACCGCACGGCGCCCTCTACAACCGGGTAGTGACCGACGCCGAACAGGCCGAGGCCGTGGTCGCGGGCGTACTGCGGGCCGGGGCGGTCTGCGACGGCCCGCTGCCCGTCCTCGGCCTGCCGGGCTCCCGGCTGCTGGCCGTCGCCGAGGGCGTCGGGCTGCCGGTGGTCACCGAGGCGTTCGCCGACCGTGCCTACACCTGGGCCGGCACCCTGGTCCCGCGCCGGGAACCGGACGCCGTCATCCAGGACCCCGAGACGGTCATCACCCGGGCGGTCGGGATGGCCCGGGACGGGGTGGTCGAGGCCGTCGGCGGCGAGCCGATCGGCGTCGAGGCGCGCTCGCTGTGCGTGCACGGGGACACGCCCGGGGCCGCCCAGCTCGCCTGGCGGATCCGCGGCGCGCTCGCCTCGGCGGGCGTGCGGGTGGAGCCCTTCGCGTGACGAGCGGCGGCCTTCGTACAACGGGTGGCGGCCCGCGCGTGACGAGCGGCGGCCCGCGCGTGACGGGTGGAGCCCTGCCGGTGGCAAGTGGCGCCCCGCAGGCGGCGGGTGGGTGCCGCCCGAGGACGACGGCCGGGGTGCCCGGGTGAGCGGCGGGCCGCTGATCCGGCCGGTGGGCGATCGCGCGCTGCTGGTCGAGGTCGCCGGGGCGGCCGAGGTCGGCGCGCTGTACGGCTGGCTGCGCGAACGGCAGGCGGCGGGCGGGCTGCCCACCGTGGAGGAGATCGTCCCGGCCGCCCGGACCGTCCTGCTCGACGGCGTGACCGACGTCCCGGCGCTGACCGCCCTGCTGCGCACCGCCCGCCCGTCGGCCGCCGACACGGCCCCCGGCCCCCTGCTGGACGTGCCGACCGTCTACGACGGCGCCGACCTCGCCGAGGTGGCCGCGCTCTGGGGCGTCTCGCCCGAGGCGGCCGTCCGGATCCACACCGCGCCCGAGTACGTGGTCGCCTTCTGCGGCTTCGCCCCCGGCTTCGGCTACCTCACCGGCCTGCCGCAGCGGTACGAGGCACCGCGCCGGGCCACACCCCGCAGCTCCGTCCCGGCCGGCTCGGTCGCCCTGGCCGGCCCCTACACCGGCGTCTACCCGCGCTCCTCCCCCGGCGGCTGGCAACTGCTCGGCCGTACCAGCCTGCCCCTCTGGGACGCCTCCCGCGAACCGGCGGCCCTGCTGGCCCCGGGTGTGCGGGTGCGCTTCAGCGCGGTACGGGACGGCGCGCGGTGACGGCGGCGCGTCGACCCTCGGCCGTCGCCGAACCGCCGGTCGGCCGTGCGCTGCTGGTCGTCCGGCCCGGCCCACTGACCACCGTGCAGGACCTCGGGCGGCGCGGCGTCGCCCACCTCGGCGTCCCCCGGGCCGGCGCGCTCGACGTACCGGCGCTGCGTGCCGCCAACCGCCTGGTCGGCAACGAGCCCGACGCGGCCGCGTTGGAGACCACACTCGGCGGGGTCGCCGTACGGGCGCGCGGAACGGTCGTCCTCGCCGTCACCGGCGCGCCCGCCGCCGTGCGGGTGAACGGGCGCAGCGCCGCCTGGGGCGCACCCGTCACCGTCCCCGACGGGGCCCTGCTGGAGGTCGGCGCCGCCACCCACGGCGTGCGGTGCTACCTCGCGGTGGCCGGCGGGATCGCCGTGCCGCCGGTGCTCGGCAGCCGCTCGGCCGACCTGCTCTCGGGGCTCGGCCCGGCTCCACTGACCGCCGGCGACGTGCTGCCGGTCGGGCCGCCCCCGCCCCGGCGACCGGTACCCGGCCCGCTGCCACTGCCGCTGCCACCGCCCGATCTGGTGCCGCTGCCCGCTCCCCCGACGGAGCTGGTGCTGCGACTGCGGCTCGGTCCGCGCGCGGACTGGTTCGCGCCGCGCTCGGTCGCCCGGCTCGCCCACGACCACTACCGGGTGGCACCGGCCAGCAACCGGATCGCGCTGCGCACCGAGGGCCCCCCGGTGGCCCGCGCCGTCGACGGCGAACTCGCCAGCGAGGGAATGGTGTTGGGAGCCGTCCAGATCCCCCCGGACGGTCGGCCCGTGGTCTTCCTGGCCGACCATCCCACCACCGGCGGCTATCCCGTCGTGGGCGTCGTGCCGGCCGCCGACCTCGCCGCCGCGGCCCAGGCCCGCCCGGGAACGCCCTTGCGGTTCGTGCTGCTGCGGGGGTGAGCGCGCTGGCCGGCGGTGCGCCCCGGGCCACCACGCCCGAGCGCCCCCGCCCGCCTCGCCCGCCTCGCGCACCGCTCGGGCCTCCCGCCTCGCGCCCGCCTCAGTCGAAGCAGGACGGACAGGACTTGGTGGCGACCCGGTCGCGGTTGCCGGCGGTGGCGCGCAGGGGCTGCGTACGGGTGACGTGGTAGCCGGACACCGGCTCGGTCACCCAGCCGTACTGGGGCGCCGCGAGGATGCTCTCCGTGAGGTGGAAGCACCCCGGGAGATGGGCGTAGCCGCTGGGCGAGACGATGGCCGTCGCCCCGGGCGGCCAACCCACCCAGGCGGCACCGAGTTCGGCCCTGCCGCGATCGAGACGCGGCGTCGACCCGTCGGCCGGGCAATCGCACCAGGACATCTCACACCGCTCACACCAATCGGCACCCACGCCGGACCCCTCCCCATAGGACGGGTGGATCCTACTGATCCCCGGAGGTGACTTTCACCTCGGGCTCACCGGGTCAACAAGGCGTCGGCGACGAGACGTTGAGCGGGGGCGATAGCCGTCCGACCGTCCTCGACGTCCCAGAGGGCGTTCTGGAGGACGCGCGCCAGGGTCCAGCGGGCGGCCCGGGCCCGATCGAGGGCCAGGACGTCGGTCATCAGGTCGAAACGGCGGTGGAGGGCACGCCGGACGTCACCGGTCGCGACCAGGTCGGCCCAACGGTTGTGGAGGGCCGGCAGGAGTTCGAAGCCCGGGTCACCGGCGAGCGGCTTCGGATCGATGGCCAGCCAGGGCGCGCGACCGTCGGAGCCCGGTGGGGCCAGCACATTGCCGTAGTGCAGGTCCCAGTGCAGCAGGCGGTCGCCCGGCTCGGGCCGCACCTCGCGGAGAGCGGCGGCGCAGTCCGCGACCGACCGGCGGTCGGCCGGGTCGGCCAGGGCGCCGAGCGCCGCCGGGACCAGGGCCAGCATCGCGTCGGAGACATCGGCCAAGTGCCGCAGTCCCGGCGGAGCCTGGTGCTCGGTCAGACCGGCCAGCAACTCGGCGAGGACGCGCAGGGCGGCCGAGTCGTCCGCGACGGTGTGCAGCGATCGGTCCGGGTCCAGGCGTTCGAGCAGCATCGAACCGGTGGCCGGGTCGTGGGCGAGGAGGTGGACGGCGCCCCGCCCGCCCCAGGCACCCAGGGCCACCGGCTCACCGGCGGTCTCCTCGTCCACGGGCTGGAGCTTGAGCGCCACGGGCGTGCCGTCCGTGCGAAGCGCCGGGATGACGAGTCCGACCGCTCCGTGGGCGGGCGCACCGGCAGGGCGCAGCCCCCAACGCTCCATCAGTTCGGCGGCGAGCGCCGGGAGCCGGGCCGACCAGCGGCGACCGGCCTCCCCGAGGCAGCCGGCCAGCGAGGCGTCCAACGCCGCCGGCACCTGGATCGGCGCCGCACCGGGCGTGGCTGGAACGGCGTCCGGTCCGACGTCCCGGGCAGCGCCCGGGGTGGCGGCGTGCGGAGCGGCATCCGGGACGGTGTTCGGCATGGTGGGCGGCATCGCGTTCGGCATGGTGGGCGCTCCGGGGCAGGGGCGAAGGAAGGGAACCGGGCCACCCCCGCCGAGTGGCACCGACTGCCAGGGTGGCACGACATCACAGGGCGGCGCGGCCTGCCACCCCGGCATGACCTGCCACCCCGGCACCACCTGCCACCCCGGCACGGCCTGCCACCGGGGCCCGGACCGCCACTCAGACGCGACCTGCCACTCAGGCGCGACGTGCCACCCCGGCACCACCTGCCACCCCGGCACGGCCTGCCACCGGGGCCCGGACCGCCACTCAGGCGCGACGTGCCAGCGCCGCGGACGCGGCCACCGCGAAGCCCTCCGGATTGTCGAACATGATGTTGTGACCGCAGTCCGGGATCGCCACCACCTCGACCCCCGCCTCGCGCAGCCGCTCCGCACCCGGCAGTTCACCGTCGCTCCGCGGATACAGGAACGTCCTCGGGAGGTCCATGCCGAGCAGGAGTTCCCGCACGGTCGGCACGGTGTTCCGGACGGAGTGGACCGCGCTGCGGTGGAGGGCCTCGGGGCCGGCCAACCGCATGGTGGACCACCAGAGCGGCCCGACCCACCTGCCCACCTCCTCCCGGCCGCCGGCCAGGAACTCCTCCTCGCTGAAGGTCGCGATCCCACTGCTGCCCGGACGGCGGACCGGCACACTCGGGTCGAGGTTGGAGTCGACCAGCAGCAGGTTCGCGACCAGCCGGGGGTGCCGGTGCGCGAGAACGGTCGCCACGGCGCCACCCATGCTGTGCCCGACCAGCTCGACGCCCGCCACCCCGGCCTCACGAAGCGCCGCCGCCACCGCGTCGGCATGGGCCTCCAGTGTGTACGGGAAGTCGACCGGCCGGTCGCTGATACCGAAGCCCAGCAGGTCGAGCAGGAGCGAGCGGCGCCCGGCCAGCAGCGGGTGCGCCGCGGCGGCGGCGAAGTAGACGGGCGAACTGGCGCCGAGGCCGTGCAGATAGACCCGGGCCGGCTCGGCACCGGACACCTCCACCCAACGGATCCGGTCCTTGTTCGAGGTCACGATGGCCTGACGCACGGTCGTACTCCTTCTCGGGGCAGGGCGGAGCGGGGCGGCGCAGGGCGACGAGGGCACGGCGGGGCGACGGGGCGACCGCGCGGCGTCCGCGTCGCGGATTCCCGCGACCGCAGGACCATACCTCGATGCCGAGGTATAGCGACAGCGAGATACAACGGTCGATCTGAGAGAGTGGCCCCATGCTGAAGCTCGCGATCCTCGGATTCCTCCGCGACCGGCCACTGCACGGTTACGAGCTGCGCCGCCACCTCGCCGCGCTCACCGGACACGTCCGGCCGATCAGCGACGGCACGCTCTATCCCGCGATCAAGCGGCTGGAGACCGACGGCCTGCTGGTCCGCACGCCCGAGCCGGGCACCGCGGCCGCACCCCGGCACACCCTCCACCTCACCGAGGCCGGCCGGGCCGCGCTGCTCGACCGCCTCCGCGACCCGGAGGACCTGGACATCAGCGACGAGAACCGCTGGTTCACCGTGCTCGCGTTCCTCCGGCACCTCGACGACGAACCGGCGGCACAGGCCGCCGTGCTGCGCCGCCGGCTCGCCTTCCTCAGCGAACCGGCGAGCTTCTTCTACGACGGCGCGCGCCCGGTGGGCGCCGAGGAGGTCGACGACCCGTTCCGGCGCGGGATGCTGCTGATCGCCCGCGCGACCACCGAAACCGAGCTGGCCTGGCTGCGCGACACCCTGGCCGGGCTCGACCGGGCCTGACCCGGCCGACCGGACGCGAACCCGCGCCCCCTCCCCCGCGCACCCGCCGAGCACGCGCAACGCGGCAGAGCCGTGGCCCCCCCCCCCCCCCCCCCGGGGGGGGGGGGGGCCCCC
>NZ_JBHYYB010000090.1:0-36946 GCF_042752535.1 Kitasatospora sp. NPDC059327
GACGGGAGCCCCCTCCCGTCCGGCCCCGCCGTCGTCGTCCCCGGGGCGGGCCCGGGCCCGCCCGTACACGCACGGCCCGCGGGCCCCGGACCAGGGCGGACACCTCCGGAGCGGCCCCGGTCCGGACCCGGTCCGGCCCCCCGGGCACCCACCGGGCGCCCCCGGCAAAATGATCTTCAAATCCCCTCCGCCCGGTCTCCCCAGTACCCCCGGATACCCCTAGGCTCAGGCCACATGACTGCAGCGATATCCGCCGACGGAATCCGTCAGCGGTACGGGGATGTGCAGGCCGTCGACGGGGTTTCCCTCACCGTCGAGGTCGGCGAGTTCTACGGGATCCTGGGCCCGAACGGCGCCGGGAAGACCACCACACTGGAGATTCTGGAAGGAATCCGCAAGCCCGACGAGGGCCGGATCGAACTGCTGGGGCTCGCGCCCTGGCCCCGCAATCCGAAACTGCTGCCGCGCATCGGCGTGCAGTTCCAGGCCTCGGCCTTCTTCAACAAACTGACGGCGCGGGAGACGATCCGCACCTTCGGTTCCTTCTACGGCGTCGGCCCCAAGCGGGCCGACGCGATGCTGGAGCGGGTGGGCCTCACCGAGTCGGCCGGGGTGATGACCGACAAGATGTCCGGCGGGCAGGCCCAGCGCCTCTCGATCGCCTGCGCGCTGGTCCACGACCCGGAGCTGGTCTTCCTGGACGAGCCCACCACCGGCCTCGACCCGCAGGCCCGCCGCAACCTCTGGGACCTCCTGCGGGACATCAACGCCGAGGGCCGCACGGTCGTGCTGACCACCCACTACCTGGACGAGGCCGAGGTGCTCTGCGACCGCGTCTCGGTGATGGACCGCGGCAGGGTGCTGCGCACCGGCGCACCGGCCGCCCTGGTGCGCGAGATCGACGACACCGTGCGGATCAGCGTGGAGTCCGGGCTGCTGACCGTCGAGCGGGCCCGCGAACTGCTCGCGGCGACGGGCGCCGAGATCGCCTCGGTCGAGGACGACGGCGTCTCGCTCTCCGTCTCCACCCGCCTCCCGGCCCCGGTGCTCTCCGTGCTGGCCGAGCAGAACGCGCTGCGCGGACTCGAAGTCCGCGGCGCCACCCTGGAGGACGTCTTCCTCCAGCTCACCGGACGGGAGTACCGCGCATGAGCGCCGAACGCACGCGGGGCGCGACCGTTCCCGCCCAGCGCACCCCCGGCACCCCGGGCGCGACCGACGGGCAGCCGGAGCGCGAGCGGGTCAGCGCGTTCGCCAGCCTCTCCCGGGTGATGGTGGTCGCCTTCCTGCGGGACCGCACCGCCGTCTTCTTCGTGATCCTCTTCCCGCTGATGTTCCTGATGCTGTTCGGCACCCTGTTCAAGGGCGCGTCCAGCCCGCACGCCAAGGTGGCGCAGGTCGGCGCCGTCCAGGTGCTCGACTCGGTGCAGGGCGACGGCCGGGCCGCGCTGGAGAAGGTCCTCACCATCAGCCGGAGCGAGGACGAGGCCGGCGCGCTGGAGAAGGTCCGCAAGGGCGACCTGGACGCGATGATCAAGGAGGGCCCGGACGGCAGGGTCGTGCTGCGCTTCAGCGCCGCCGACCAGGTCCGCGCCGGCTCCGTCCAGGGCATCGTCAACTCGGTCGTCCAGCAGGCCAACCAGGCCGCCGGCGGCAAGCCGGCGATCTTCGTCCTGGACGCCGGCCAGGTCGAGGACAACGCGCTGAAGCCGATCCAGTTCCTCACCCCCGGCCTGCTGGGCTGGGCGGTGGCCACCGGTGCGGTGTTCGGCGCCTCGCTGACCCTGGTGTCCTGGCGGCAGAAGAAGGTGCTGCGCCGGCTGCGGCTGGCCCCGGTGAGCGCCGGATCGATCGTGGCGTCCCGGATCGCCGTCTCGGTGCTGACGGCCCTGGTCCAGACGACCGTCTTCCTGGTCGTCGCCACCCTGCCGTTCTTCGGGCTGAAGCTCACCGGCGACTGGTGGCTGATCATCCCGCTGGTGGTCTGCGCGACGATCGCCTTCATGTCGATCGGCCTGCTGGCCGGGTCGCTGGCCAAGACCGAGGAGGCGGCCAACGGCATCTCGCAGATCATCGTGCTGCCGATGTCGTTCCTGTCCGGCTCGTTCTTCCCGACCGACTCCATGCCCGGCTGGCTGAAGGCGATCTCCGAGGCGCTGCCGCTGAAGCACCTGGTCACCGCGGCCCAGTCGGTACTCTCCCGGGGCGGCGGCGTGATGGACGCGCTGCCCACCATGGGCGGGCTGCTGGCGTTCGCCGCCGTGCTCACCGCGATCGCCTGGCGGTTCTTCCGCTGGGAGGACGTCTGAGCCGACTCCTGACGGCGGCGGGGTCGTACACCCGTGGTCCTGGTCCCCAGGTCCCGGTGTACGGCCCCGCCGCCGTCTGCGACCATGGTCGGGTGAAAGAGATCCGGCGTGGCACGCTCAGCGAGGAGACCTTCTTCGAACAGGTCGGCGGCGAGCCGACCTTCCGGCGGCTGGTGCACCGGTTCTACGAGGGCGTCGCGCAGGACGAGTTGCTGCGGCCGATGTACCCCGAGGAGGACCTCGGCCCGGCCGAGGAGCGGCTCACCCTCTTCCTGATGCAGTACTGGGGCGGCCCGCGCACCTACAGCGAGCAGCGCGGTCACCCGCGGCTGCGGATGCGCCACGTGCCGTTCACGGTGGACCGCGCGGCGCACGACGCCTGGCTCAAGCACATGCGGGTGGCGGTGGACGAACTGGCGCTGCCGGCCGACGCCGAGCGCCAGCTCTGGGACTACCTCACCTACGCCGCCGCCTCGATGGTCAACACCGCGGGCTGAACCCGCCCGCGACCGGGCCGCCGTGCCACCGACCGTCCGGGGTCCGGTCGGGTCGCGGCCGGTCGCCGCCGTCCGTTCGCTGCCGCCCGTTCGGTGCCGCCCGGCAACCGCGTGCGGTGACCGCCGGGCCCGGTCCGCCGCTAGCGCATCGGGCTGAGACCCAGCCCGGCACCGGGCGCGGCCGCCGTGCGGACCGCCACCGACCCCGCCGGGGCGCTCAGCCGCAGCCAGCCGCCGGCGCGGTGCACGGTCAGCGGCGCCCCCGGCTTCAGGAAGCCGATCACATAGGCCGCGTGCGCGGCACGCAGCGGCAGCTCGGGCAGCGCCGTCACCGGCCGGGACCAGATCTCGTCGGCCAGCCCGTCCAGGACCGCACGGGTCCGGTGGTGGACCGGCACGGCCTCGCTGCGCTCGCGGAACTCCCGCACCCCCGCCATCAGTTCCGGGTACACCTCGATCACCGGCGGCTCGCCGACCAGGCGCCAGCCGGAGCGCGGCGGCAGCAGGCCGGCCCAGGCCGGGCCGGTGACGGGCGCGGGCAGCGCCACGGTGTTCGCCGCGCCGTCCAGGCCGTCCAGCAGCTGCCCCGCCGAGACCGTGCGGTCCGCCGGGCCGACCAGCTCGGCCAGCCGTGCGGTGCGGACGGCCAGCGCGCCGGAACTGCCCAGCGGCAGCCGGCCGAAGACGGCCAGCACGCCGTCGCCGCCGGCCTGTCGGGCCACCGCCTGCAGACGCACCGCGGCCGCCCGGTCGAAGCGCAGCAGACGGACCAGGAAGGCGCCCAGATCGGCGGCCTCCCCGGCGTCGGCGAGGGCGAGGGAGGCGGTGACGGTCAACGCGCTTCAGCTCGAATCCGTGTATCGGTGACAGGTGGTGGTGCGGGCCGGGGCTCAGGCCGCCGCGACGGCCGGCTCCTCGTCCCTGCTCGGCTCGTCCGTGAAGCGGCCCAGGAACTCGCGCTCCACCGGACTGATCCGGCGCGGACGGCCCTCGACCAGGTCGTAGGGGACGACCACGGTGGACGCCCGGACGTACACCGTCTCGGTGCCGTCCTCGGCGGTGTCCTTGATCTCGTACGAGACGGTCAGCGAGGCACCGCCGATCTTGGTCACCCAGGTCTCGATGGTGACCGGCTCGGGCCGGTGCACCAGCGGACGCTTGTAGTCGATCTCGTGGCGGGCCACCACGGAGCCGCCCGCGAACTCCCCGGCACCGGCCGCGGCGGCCTGGGTGAACATGAAGTCGATCCGGGCCTCCTCCAGGTAGCGCAGGAAGACCACGTTGTTGACGTGCCCGAAGGCGTCCATGTCGGACCAACGCAGCGGACAGGCGTAGATGTGGCGTGCCACGGGAGTTCTCCTCGACGTCCGGTGACCCGCCGGAGGGCATCGGCGGCGGGCCGCGGCCCGGCAGGCCGCCCCGGAGGGCAGTCTGCCGGGCCGATGTGACAGCTGGGTGTCAGCCTCGGGTCAGCTTCTTGTAGGTGGCCCGGTGCGGACGGGCGGCGTCGGCGCCCAGCCGCTCGATCTTGTTCTTCTCGTACGACTCGAAGTTGCCCTCGAACCAGAACCACTTGCTCTCGCCCTCGTAGGCGAGGATGTGGGTGGCCACTCGGTCCAGGAACCAGCGGTCGTGGGAGATGACCACGGCGCAGCCGGGGAACTCCAGCAGCGCGTTCTCCAGCGAGGACAGGGTCTCGACGTCGAGGTCGTTGGTCGGCTCGTCGAGGAGCAGCAGGTTGCCGCCCTGCTTGAGGGTGAGCGCCAGGTTCAGGCGGTTGCGCTCACCACCGGAGAGCACGCCTGCCGGCTTCTGCTGGTCCGGGCCCTTGAAGCCGAACGCCGACACGTAGGCGCGGGACGGCATCTCGACCTGGCCGACGTTGATCCAGTCCAGACCGTCGGAGACGACCTCCCAGAGGGTCTTCTTCGGGTCGATGTTGGCCCGGCTCTGGTCGACGTAGCTGATCTTGACGGTCTCGCCGACCTTGACGGTGCCGGAGTCCGGGGTCTCCATGTCCTGCAGCATCTTGAACAGCGTGGTCTTGCCGGCGCCGTTGGGGCCGATGATGCCGACGATGCCGTTGCGCGGCAGGGTGAAGCTCAGGTCGTCGATCAGGACCTTCTCACCGAAGGCCTTGTTGAGGTTCTCGACCTCGATGACGATGCTGCCCAGGCGCGGGCCCGGCGGGATCTGGATCTCCTCGAAGTCCAGCTTCCGCATCTTGTCCGCCTCGGCCGCCATCTCCTCGTAGCGGGCCAGACGCGCCTTGGACTTCGCCTGACGGCCCTTGGCGTTGGAGCGGACCCACTCCAGCTCCTCCCGGAGCCGCTTGGCGCGCTTGGCGTCCTTCTGGCCCTCGACCTTGAGGCGCGACTGCTTGCTCTCCAGGTAGGTGGAGTAGTTGCCCTCGTAGCCGATCGCGCGGCCGCGGTCGAGCTCCAGGATCCAGCCGGCCACGTTGTCCAGGAAGTACCGGTCGTGGGTGACGGCGACGACGGTGCCGGCGTACTTGGCCAGGTGCTGCTCCAGCCAGTTCACCGACTCGGCGTCCAGGTGGTTGGTGGGCTCGTCGAGCAGCAGCAGGTCGGGGGCCTCCAGCAGCAGCTTGCAGAGCGCCACGCGACGCTTCTCGCCACCGGAGAGCTTGGTGACCGGCCAGTCACCGGGCGGGCAGCCCAGCGCGTCCATGGCCTGCTCCAGCTGGGCTTCGAGGTCCCAGGCGTTGGCGTGGTCCAGGTCCTCCTGGAGCTTGCCCATCTCGTCGAGCAGCGCGTCCGAGTAGTCGGTGGCCATCAGCTCGGCGATCTCGTTGAAGCGGTTGAGCTTCCCCTTGATCTCCTTGACGCCGTCCTCGACGTTCTCCAGAACGGTCTTGGTCTCGTCGAGCGGCGGCTCCTGGAGCAGCATGCCGACGGTGAACCCGGGCGAGAGGAAGGCGTCGCCGTTGGAGGGCTGCTCCAGGCCGGCCATCATCTTCAGCACGGTGGACTTGCCCGCGCCGTTGGGGCCCACGACGCCGATCTTCGCCCCGGGGAGGAAGCTGAGCGTCACGTCGTCAAGGATGACCTTGTCTCCGTGCGCCTTGCGCACCTTGCGCATCGTGTAGATGTATTCCGCCACGTGAGATCGCTCCGGCGTCGTCGGGTCGTTATTCGTCTTGCAGCCTTCCATTGTGCCGCACCCGGCCGGAAGCCCGAACCGCCGGCCTTGCCCCACCGGGGTATCCGCCCCGGACCGCCCGCCCGGGCCGGCCACCCCCGGACGCACCGCGGCCCGGCTCCCCGCAACGGGTGCGGGGAACCGGGCCGGGTGGTCGGCGCCCGCCGCGGACGGCGGGCGCCTCTCACGTCACCGCGTCGGCACTCTGGTGCCTCGGCGCTTCGGCGAAGCGGTACTTCGGTGATGCGGTACTTCGGTTACTGCCGTACTTCGGCTACCTCGCGGCGGCAGTGCCTCAGGCGGCGCTGCGACCGTGGCGACCGCGGCGGCGCAGGACGAAGACCGCGGCACCGCCGGCCACGACCAGACCACCGGCGACGGCGGCGAGCACCGGAGTGGCGTCGTTACCACCGGTGGCGGCCAGGCCGCCCGTGGTGCCCGGGGCCGGGCTGCTGGCCGCCGGAGCCGGGTGCGCGGTCGAGGCGGACGGGGCGACGGTCGGCGCACCGGTCGTCGGCGTCGCGCTCGTCGGCGCACCGCTCGGGGTCGGGGTGGCCGAGGCGCTCTTGCTGGCCGACGGGCCGGCGGTCGGCGTGGTCACGCTGGTGACCTTGCAGTCCAGGACGCCCTTGAACTCCTTGGAGAAACCGTTCGGGCCGGTGACGGTGATCGCGTAGGCGGTGTCCTCGGCGACCGGGACCACGACGCTCTCGCTCTTGCCCGGCTGGACGGTGACCGTCTTGCCCGGCTGGACGGTCACGGTGGCCGCCTCGTCACCGCCGTTGGTGACGTTGACGCGGACGCCGTTGGCGTCGCACTCGACCTGGGCGTTGCTGTCGAGCAGCGCGCCCTTGCCGGCCTTCCAGGCGGCCTTGGCCGCGTCCACCACGCTGAGCTTGGTGGAGCCGGCCAGGATCATGGTCTGGCTGTGCTTCTCGGGGGTGTAGCCCTTGCTCAGGAAGACCCGGCCGTTGGGCACCACGGTCTCGGCCGAGGCCGTCACGGTGGCCGTGCCGTCCGGGGTGCCGGCCGGAACATCCAGGAACAGCTGGGTGTCCTTGGCGACCGGACCGGTCAGACCGGTGACCGGCTTGCCGTCCTTGTCGACCAGCTTGACCTTGTCCCCGGCGTCACCGGAGAGCGCGAGCTTCACCTCGGAGGCGCTGGAGTTGATGGTGAACGGACCGAGCTTGCCGCCCGGCTTGCCCGACACCGAGTCCGGGGTGAGGCTCAGCGAGGGCTTGGGCTCGGCGGCGATGCCCTTGTTGCTGTCGCTGACCAGGTAGTCGCGCAGCTTCTTGGCCTGCGCGTCCACCGGGGTGGCGTTCTTGCCGTCGGAGAACTTCCAGATCGCTGCCTGGGTGCCCGCGGCGGCGTCGTCGGCGGTGAGCTCGCCCTCCTTGATGCCGGCCGCGTCGGCCAGCTTCTTGAGGTCGGTGACCTGCGGGTAGGAGTTCTCCAGGATCCAACGGATCTTGGCGGCGTCCTGAGCCTTCTCCTTACGGCCGAGCGAGCTCGACTTCCAGTCCGACTCCTTGTACTCGACCCCGCTCGTGATGTCGACCGGGTGGTCGATGTCGATGCAGTACGTACGGAGCACGCCGTTGGCCGTCTTGAGGGTGAACAGACCACCCTGAACGGAGTGACCGCCCTCGATGGCGATCTCCTCGCTCTGCATGGTCGGCTGGATCACCGCCGTGACGCCCGCACCCGGCGCGTCGGCCGCGGCCGCCGCACCGGCCGCGAACAGGCCCCCGCCCAGCGCTACGCTGGTCGTGAGCATGACAGTGGTTATGCGCGGAAGACTCCGCCCCTGCCTCTGGAACATCTGGGATCCCTCCGGGCCGGGCCGCACCGATGGGCAGCCCGCCGTGCATTGCTGCGCCCCCTGTGGCGCCGCTGCATGTGTGTGAACCAGACGAATCCTATTGAGCCGCGGAGGCCCGCAAACCCCCATGCGAAATCAGGACGATTCCGTATCTGTATCGTTATCAATGCTCCCATCATCCACACAAGCTGACGATCAGCCAGAAACTTTGGATCTTTCACTTAACCGATCCGATGATTGCGTGTGCGGTGCAACAACCGTCTCGATCAACATATTTGTCGACAGTTTGGGCCACTGACGGTCAACCCGAAGGCGCCGGCTCGCCACCCCCCGTTCCCGCGTCGTCCATCCGCGCACCCGGCACCGCGCCCGCCGACACGGGTGCCACCAAGGGGCCCACCGACACCTTCCGCGCCTGCAGTGCGTCCGCGATCCAACCCGGCACGGCATCTCCCACGGCCACCTCCCGACCTCCCGACGACTCGCCCCGCGACCCCGCGCTCCAGGTGAAGACGGCGGTGCCGCGACTGAGATCGTGCCCGACCGATCGGGCGTCGATCTCGACTCTGCTGCGCCGCGCCTCCCCCTCCGTCCACTCCCGCACCCGCAGCCGACCGCTCACCACCACCGGATCGCCCTTCGACAGCGAGCCGGTCAGATGGCCCGCCAGCGCCCGCCAGGCCGTCACCGTCACCCACTGCGTCTCGCCGTCCACCCAGCCCTCCCGCAGCCGGTCGTAGCGGCGCTCGGTCGACGCCAGCCGGAAGTTGGCCACCGCCACCCCGTCGGCCGTCCGGGTGCAGCTCACCTCGGTCGCGACATTGCCGATCACCGTCACCTGGGTCTCGTTCACAGAACACGCTCCGTTCTCTGCGATGCACCGTACGGAATCAACCGGCGCGAGTTGAGAGTGCACTTCCCGGGAAATGCGCACCAGGGAGATCGGAAATCCTGTGGACAACTCGGCCCTGTGGAAAACCGGTGTCACTCACAGGGGTGAATTTCGGCCCTTCCAGTCCTACTTTCAGCCTGCCCTCTGCGCGGCCATGACAACAAACGCCCGACTTCCCGCCCCAGCGGCGCACCCCCAGGGGTGGCTTGCCCGGACGTCGGCCCACGTCATCCGACCGAACGAACCCGAATACGGCCCCCCACCCGCGCCGACCGGGGTACTTTCTCCGTGCCGAATCCATAACGGGTGGGGCGGCAGCCCCGTAACGAGTGCACAACGTCCGGCGCCGAAGAGCGCCAGACCGCTGCACGCACGGCCTTCACCTGCGATTATCGGACCGCTCCACCGAAGCCGACACACCCGCGACGGTGCCGTTACACCCGGCCGAGGATCTGGACACCCTTATCCTGTCCCCGACAGGGCAAGGCCCCGCCCACCCCCACCCCACCCTCAGGCACGGGGCCGGACAGCGGGCGCCCCGCGCGCTCGTCGCCCGATCCCGGCAACGGTCACGCCCATCAGGGCGCCGTCCGTCCCGCCCCCATAGCTCAGCGGATAGAGCACCCGCCTTCTAAGCGGTAGGTCGCAGGTTCGAATCCTGCTGGGGGCACCGCGCCCGAATTCCCGCAGGCCACGCCGCCGGTGAGGGCTAAGCACGACCGCCCCGCCGGGGAATTCCGGACACCGAACGCACAGAACCCGTGACAATGCGTGTCATGGCTGCGCCGAAAACGGGCCCGCCGGAAACACCGGTACGAACCGGCCGTACGGCCCGGACGGGAAACAACGGTCCGAACGGAAACAACGGGCGAATCAGACAATGCCGCCCGCGGTCGCCCGCACCCCGCCGCTCGGGCCGGTGCCGTTCGCCCGGCCCCGCAGGCCCCCGCCGCACCCGTCCGCCCCGCCACTCAGGCCCCCGCCGCACCCGTCCACCCCGCCCCGGTCAGTCCCGCCAGGTAGGCGTCCAGCATGACCGTCTGCCGCTCGGGCGGGAACTCCCCCGGCGCGAACAGCGCCTGCACGACCAGCCCCAGCGCGAAGGCCTGCGCCCCCGCCGCGAGCTGTTCGGCCGGCACGTCGCCCGGCAGCTCCCCGAGCCGCTGCGCGTCGGCCACCGACGCGGTCAGCAGCGCCCGCGCCCGTCCGTACCGCGCCGCGTGCGCGGTGGCCAGCTCCGGGTCGGCCAGCGCCACGTCCCAGGAGCCGACCCAGATCCGGTTGCCGGCCGCGGCCGGCCCGTCCAGCGGGAGGATGTCGAGCAGCGCCGCCCGCAGCCGGGGCAGCCCGGCGGGCGGCGGCGGGCTGCCGTCCCCCGGGGCGATCCGGCGCGGCCGCTCCTGGGAGCGCCGGTCCAGGACGTCGAGGGCGTGCGCCACGAGCGCCCGCTTGTTGGGGAAGTAGTGCGTCAACAGCCCGGTGGAGGAACCCATTTCGGCGGCCACGGCGCGCAGCGTCAGCCCCTCGAAGCCCCGCGCGGACAACACCCGCCAGACCGCCTCGGAAACATCGCGACGTCGGGCTTCATGGTCTCCCCGGGCTGGTGTCATGGGCGCTATGGTACCTACCAAACGTTTGTTATGTATGTGGGGGCGACCGGCCCGGCCGGACCCACCGCCCCGCCCACAGCCCCACCCCCGAAAGGCCCGCCGATGCTCGCCGTCCCGCTCGCCGACCATGCCGAGCTGCGTCCCCTGGAACCGTGGCAGGCCGCCGAGTTCCTGGCCAACATGGACCGCTCCCGCGCCCATCTGAAGCCGTGGATCAGCTGGGCCGACCGCTCCACCGACCTGGAGTCGGCCCGCGCCACCCTGCAGGGCTACGCCGACCGGCAGGCCGCCGACGCCGCCCGCCTGTACGGGATCTGGCTGGACGGCACACTGGTCGGCGGCACGATGTTCGTGACCTTCAGCACTGCCACCGGCATCGCCGAGATCGGGGTCTGGACGGAGCCCGCCGGCGAGGGCCGGGGTCTGGTCGCCGCCGCCGTCCGCCACCTGATCGACTACGCGTTCACCACCCGCGGCCTGCACCGGATCGAGTGGCACACCAGCCCGGCGAACATCCGCAGCCGGTCGCTCGCCCAGCGGCTGGGCATGCGGCTCGACGGCACGATGCGGGAGTCGTACCTCGCCAACGGCGTGTACCAGGACTCCGAGATCTGGTCGCTGCTCGCGCGCGAGTGGCAGCCCACCCCCTGACGCCCGCGGGCCCGGCGGACAGCCGTCCGCCGGGCCCCGCTCCCCCGCTCCCCCGCTCCCCCGCTCCCGCTCAGGCGGCGAGCACCTGCCGCTCCGGCAGCGGCTCGGCCACCGGTCGCGGCCGGAGCCGCAGCGCGAGCACCAGGGCCAGCGCCATCACCCCGGCCGCCGTGAAGAACACCACGTCCACCGCGTCGATGAAGCTGTGCACGGCGTGGACCCGGGCCGCGCCGGTCAGACCGCCCACCGCACCGAGCGCGGTGCCGGGCTCGCCGCTGTCGAAGGCCCGTGCCAGCACGGTGCCGAAGAACGCGGCACCCAGCGCGCTGCCGAGCGTCTGGAAGAACCGGATGCCCGTGGTGGCGACCCCCAACTGATGGACCGGAGCGGCCTCCTGGACGACACCGATGAGGTGGCCGATCAGCTGGCCGAGACCGATGCCGAGCAGGGCGAGTTCGGCCCGCACCAGCCAGAGCGAGGTGTCCGGGCCGCTCAGCCCGAGCAGCAGCAGAGCCGCCGTGGCGCAGGCCGAGCCGGAGACCAGGACCGCGCGCACCGACCAGCCCCGCGCGGTCAGCCGGTCGACCACGAGCCCGACCGCCGTCATGCCGAGCGCCATCGGGATCAGGTAGAGGCTGGCCGAGGTCGCGACGACCCCCCGGGCCACCTGCAGGTACAGCATCACGTACATGATCGCGCCCATCAGACCCATGCCGACCAGCCCCTGCACCGCGAAGCCGATCCGGATCTCCGGGACGCGGAAGAGCGAGAGCGGCAGTACCGGCTCCGCGGCGGTGGCCTGGCGCCACAGGAAGAGGCCGAGGGCGGCGAGGGTGCCGGCGGCCAGGGCGAGGAGTTCGGGGGAGGTCCAGGCGTAGGTCTTGCCGCCCCACTCGGTCACCAGCAGCAGCCCCGTGGCGAACGCGGCCGCGAGGGCGGCCCCGGGGAAGTCCAGACCGCGCCGGCCGGCCGAGCGCGGGAGCTTGAGCAGTACGGCGGAGCCGACCAGGACGAGCAGGCCGAGCGGCAGGTTGACGTAGAAGATCCAGCGCCAGTCGAGGTGGTCCGCCAGCAGCGCGCCGATCAGCGGGCCGACGGCCATCCCGGCACCGCCGACCAGCCCGCCCATGCCGCCTCCGCCGCCCTTCGCCTCCCCCGGGTCCTTGAGCTGCGCCATCACCACCATCGTCACGCTCATCAGCCCGCCGCCGCCGATGCCCTGGACGGCCCGGAAGGCGATCAGCTGGGTCATCGACTGCGCCGCTCCGCAGAGTGCCGAGCCGATCAGGAAGACGCCGACCGCCCCGAGCAGCGCCCGCTTGGCGCCGTACACGTCGCAGAGCTTGCCGTAGAGCGGCAGCAGCGCCGTCGCCGCCAGCGCGAAGGCGCTGACCAGCCAGGGCAGCCGGTCGACGCCGTGGACCGGGTCGAGGTCCCGGACGATCGGCACGGTGGCGGCCGACACGATGTTCATGTCGAGCACCGCCAGGATGATCGTGATCAGGCAGAGCAGCATGCCCAGCTTGCGCTGGGGCTCCGTCATCAGAGCTGCTGCCGGCGCGGTGGCGGCCATCGGAAGTCCCCCCGGGGATCGTGGAATTCGGGCGTTCGAAGGCGGGTCGACCCGTACCGGGGCGGTGCGGCTCGGCGGCCCGCCCTCACCATGGCAGGGATTTTTGACTCGGTCAATTCTTCGCCAGGGTCAACTCTTCATCCCGATCCATTATTCATCCTGGTCAATCTTTGATCCTGGTACAGTCGCGCCATGGCGAAGCGCACCGCGACCACCGACCCCGAAGCACCAGAGCCGGCCGACACGGCCCTGGGCCTGCGCGAGCGCAAGAAGCGCCAGACCGCCGTCCGGATCTGGCGCAGCGCGATCGGCTTGTTCGCCGAGCGGAGCTTCGACGAGGTCTCGGTCGCCGAGATCGCCGCCGCGGCCGAGGTCTCGAAGATGACCGTCTTCAACTACTTCCCCTCGAAGGAAGACCTGGTCATGGGCCCGATGGAGCAGCACACCGGCGAGGCCGCCGAGGTGATCCGCGACCGCGCCCCGGGCGTCTCGGCGGTGGCCGCGGTGCGCACGCGGTTCCTGGCCGCCCTGGAGCGGTTCGACCCGTCCACCGGCCTGAGCGACGACCGCTTCGTCCTCGACGTGGTCCGGCTGATCCACCGGACGCCCGCGCTGGCGCTGCGCGCCACCACCGGGTGGGGCGTCGCGGCCAACGAGCTGCTCACCACCGAGCTGCTCGCCCAGGACCCGGCCCGCGACCGGCTCACGGCCCGGGTCGCCGCCGCCCAACTGACCGGCGTGCGGCTGGCGCTGATCGACGAGAACCACCGCCGGATGCTGGCCGGCGAACGGGCCGCCGACGTCCTCCCGGAGGCCGTCGAGAACGCCCACCGCGGCTTCGCCCTGATCGAGCACGGCCTCGGCGACTACGGCACCCGGCCCGTCTGATCCACCCGCCCCGGGCCCGGCGGCCGACCTGGTGGCCGGGTCACCGGCCCCGTTCGCGGTCCGCCCGACCGGCCCGCGAGCGGGCCTGAGAGAGTGTCCGCACCACGACTTCCGGAGGTGCGCATGAACCAGCCGCCGCTCACGCGGGACCGCTCCCCCCTGCCCACCCGGGTCGACGGCCTCAACGCCTACACCGGTGAGGACGGCGTCGCGGTGCTGGAGTTCGACCGGCCGCACCGGCGCAACGCCGTCACCCTGGCGATCTGGCAGGCGCTGCCGAAGGTCCTGCTCCGGCTCGCCGAACACCCCGGGCTGCGGGCCCTGCTGGTGACCGGTGCCGGCGGCACCTTCAGCGCCGGCGCGGACATCGCCGAGATGGCGGAGATCTACGCCGACCCGGACCGCGCCGACGACTACCACGCCGCCAACGTCGCCGCCGAGGAGGCGCTGGCGGCCTTCCCGCACCCGACGGTCGCGGTGGTGCACGGTGCCTGTGTCGGCGGCGGCTGCCAGCTGGCCGTCGCCTGCGACCTGCGGTTCGTCGCCGAGGACGCCCGGCTGGGCATCACCCCGGCCAAGCTCGGCGTGGTCTACCGGGCGGTGCCGACCGTGCGGCTGGCCCGGCTGGTGGGCCCGTCCCGCGCCAAGTACCTGCTCTTCTCGGGCGAGTTGGTGACCGGCCGGGAGAGCGCCGTGACCGGTCTCGCCGACCGGGTCCTGCCGGGCGCCGAACTGGACGCCGCGGCCCTGGAGTTCGCCCGGCTGCTGACCACACGCTCGCCGCAGACGATCGGCGCGGTCAAGGCCGCGCTGGCCGTCCCGCCGGAGCGGGCCGCCGAGGCGCTGCGTCCCTGGGAGCTGCGGGCACGCGAGACCCCGGACATCCGCGAGGGCCTCGCGGCCTTCCTGGAGGGCCGCCCGCCCCGGTTCTGACCCCTCGCGCGGGGACCACTACGATCATCCGATCGAAAGTCCAGCCGAGCCGCCAGGAGCACCCCGCGCGATGACCGCACCGACGAGCACCACGATCTGGGCCCGCCGGGTCACCGACGGCGTCGAGCCGAAGAACGTGATCATCGCGATGCTGCCGCTGCTGGGCGTGCTGCGCTACGGCTGGGAAGGACTCGGCTGGGCCGCGTTCGCCGCACTGTTCGCGGCCGTCGTACCGACCCTGTTCATCCGGCGCGGCATCCGCAAGGGCACCCTGGAGGACCGGCACGTCGGCCACCGGCAGCGGCGGCTGACGGTGATCCCGTTCATCATGGGATCGGTGCTGATCAGCTTCGCGGTGATGCTCCGGCTGGACGCGCCGGCCGACCTGACCGCCATGGTGCTGGCGATGTTCGCCTCGCTGATCCCGATCCTGGTGATCACCGTCTGGTGGAAGGTCTCGGTGCACACCGCGGTGGCGAGCGGCGCGGTGGTCTGCCTGGCCGTCGCGCTCGGCCCCTGGTGGCTGCTGCTCGGCCCGCTGGTCGCGCTGATCGCCTGGTCCCGGGTGGTGCTGCGGGACCACACCACCGCGCAGACCGCGGTCGGCGCGGTGGTGGGCGCCCTCACCGCCGGTCTCACCTTCTGGGCGGCCCGCTAGGGACCGCCGCGGGCTCAGCCCGACCCGCGCGCTCAGCGGATCGGCATCCCCGAGATCGCGCGGGCGATCACCAGCCGCTGGATCTCACTGGTGCCCTCGAAGATCGAGTAGATCGCGCTGTCCCGGTGCATCCGCTCGACCGGGTACTCGCGGGTGAAGCCGTTGCCCCCGAGGATCTGCATCGCCTGCGCGGTGACCCACTTGGCGGTCTCACCGGCGTGGAGCTTGGACATCGAGCCCTCGGCCGCGGTGAACGGCCGGTTGTTCGCCGCCATCCAGGAGGCCCGCCAGACCAGCAGCCGCGAGGCGTCGATCCGGGTCCTCATGTCCGCGAGCTGGAAGGCCACGCCCTGGTTGTCGATGATCGGGCGGCCGAACTGCACCCGGGTCCTGGCGTAGTCCAGCGCCACCTCGTACGCGGCCCGGGCGATCCCGATCGCCTGCGCCCCGACGGCCGGCCGGGAGGCCTCGAAGGTGGCCATCGCCGCGTTGCCCCGGCCGCCGCGCGCGGCCCCCTCGCGGGCCCGGGCCAGCCGCTCGTCCAGCTTCTCCTTGCCGCCGAGCAGACAGTGCCCGGGCAGCCGGACGTCGTCCAGGACCACCTCGGCGGTGTGCGAGGCGCGGATTCCGTGCTTCTTGAACTTCTGGCCCTGGCTGAGCCCGGGCGTGCCCGGCGGCACCACGAAGGAAGCCTGTCCGCGCGCGCCGAGCGCCGGGTCGACGGTGGCCACCACCACGTGGACGGCGGCGATCCCGCCGTTGGTCGCCCAGGTCTTGGTGCCGTTCAGCACCCACTCGTCCTTGGCCCCGTCGTAGACGGCCTTGGTGCGCAGCGCGGAGACGTCGGAGCCGGCGTCCGGCTCGGAGGAGCAGAACGCGGCCACCTTGACGTCGTCCGGGGTACCGAACATCTGCGGCGCCCAGGTGCCGATCTGCTCCTCGGTGCCGTTGGCCAGCACGGCGACGGCGGCCAGCGTGGTGCCGACGATGGACAGGCCGATGCCCGCGTCGCCCCAGAACAGCTCCTCCATGGCGATCGGGATCCCCACGCCGGAGGGGTCGAAGAACTGCTGGGCGTAGAAGTCCAGCGAGTAGATCCCGAGCTTGGCGGCCTCCTGGATGACCGGCCAGGGGGTCTCCTCGCGCTCGTCCCACTCGGCGGCGGCGGGGCGCATCACCTCGGCGGCGAAACCGTGCAGCCAGTCGCGTACGGCGAGCTGGTCCGCGCCCGGGTCCAGCGAGAACGTGCTCATGATGCCTCCGGTCGAAGGGGCCCCCGCCGCCGGTGGCGGGCGCGGGGGCGGGCTGAAGCGGTGTCGGACAGGTGTTACCGGGGGTAACATCGCGGGGAGTCTGCTACTCATAGGTAGGAATGTCAACGTCCGCCACCCGGCGGAGCCGCGGCGCGCCCACCCCGCACTCCGCACCACCCGCACCACCACCCCGCCCCGCACCACCGCCCGCACACCGCACGCCCCCTCCCGCAGCCGGAACCCCGTCGGCCAGACCCGCCAGGAGCCCTCATGCCGCCCGCCGACGAACCCCGCCGGGAGCAGCTGCTCAACGCCGCCGACCGGGTGGTCCAGCGGGAGGGCCCGGGCGCCAGCATGAACGCCATCGCCGCCGAGGCCGGGATCACCAAGCCGATCCTGTACCGCCACTTCGGCGACCGGACCGGCCTGATCCGGGCGCTGACCGAGCGCCACACCAGCGGGCTGCTGGCCGCCGTGCGGGCCGCGCTGAGCGAACCGCTGGAGCGCCGCGACCGCGTCGAGCACGTGCTGGACACCTACCTCGCCGGCATCGAGGCCCGTCCGCAGGTCTACCGGCTGCTGACCCACCCCGAGCCGGGCGACCCGTCCGGGGTCGGCAACGCGCTCGCCCCGGCGCTGCGCCAGATCGCCGAGGAGATCACCCGGGCCGTCCAGACCCAGGTCGACCTCGGGGCCGACCGTGAACTCCTCGCCGAGGCCTGGGGCCGGGGCATCACCGGCATGGTGCTGGCGGCCGGGGACTGGTGGCTGGAATCCAGACCCTGCTCGCGCACCCGGATGGTACAGGCGCTCGCCGACCTGCTCTGGGGCCGGCTGGCGGCCGCCGCCGACCTGCCGACCGCCGCCCTGCCCGCCCCCGCCACGGACCTACCGCCGGCCTGAACCCTTGTGCGGTACACGGCGATCCGGGCATCATCGGGCCCCACCCCCGCTCCGCGAGATCCCGCGAGGTCCCGATGCGCCTGCGCCGCACCGCCGTTGCCCTCCTGCTCGCCACCACCGCCGCCCTGACCGCCCCGACCTCCGCGTCCGCGACGGCGTCAGCGCGCCCGGACCGCCCCGGGGTCCAGGCCCCGAACAGCGCCGTGCCCCGCACCCCGGCCGGCACCGAGGACAGCGCCGAGGACAGCAGCCACGACCGCGGCCGGACCGCCCGGGCCGGGTTCCCCACCGCCACCGCCACCGCCCCGGACGGCACCACCGACCTCACCGACGCCACCGGCCGCCGGCTCCGGCTCCGCGGCTTCAACCTCGACAAGTACGCCGAGACCACCGAGCAGGACATCGCGTCGCTGGCCGCCCAGGGCTTCACACTGATCCGGGTGGCCGTCTCCTGGACCAGGCTGGAGCCCACCCGAGGCCACCTCGACCCGGCCGAACTGCGCCGCCTGAACCAGGTGCTCGACCGGGCCGACCGCCACCGGGTACTGGCCCTGGTCGACTTCCACCAGGACGTCTACGGGCCGAAGTACGGCGGCGGCGACCGCGGCATCCCGCTCTGGGCCACCCGCGACGACGGCCTGCCGTTCACCCCGGACCCGGACGACTGGTTCGCCGGCTACTTCCAGCCCGCCGTCCAGGCGGCCTTCCGCCACCTCTACGACGACCCGGACCTGCGCGCCTGGCAGGCCGACTTCTACACCCGGCTGGCCCGCCAACTGCGCGACCACCCCTCGCTCCTGGGCTACGACCTGTTCAACGAGCCGTTCGGACCGGTGGACGGCGACCCGACCGACCCGGCCGTGCTCGCCGCCGCCTCCGCCGCCCTCGAACAGGGCCGCCTCGCCGACATGTACCGCCGGCTGATCCGGGCCGTGCGCCGGGTGGACTCCCGCGCCTGGCTGTTCGTGGAGCCGACCGTGCTGGTCGGCCAGGGCGTGCCCACCCGGCTGCCCGGCTTCACCGACCCGCGCCCCGGCGCGTCCCGGCTCGGCTACGCGCCGCACTTCTACGACACCGCCGTCGAGAACGGCGCCGACTGGGACCCGGCCGGCGGCTTCGTCGAGAACTACACCGCCGCGATCACCGCCTACCCCGCCGCCCACCACCTGCCGGTCCTGGTCGGCGAGTGGGGCCCGCCGAACGCGCGGACCCCGGGCAACACCCAGCTGGTCCGCCGTCAGGTCGCCGCCATGGACGGCTTCGCCGCCGGCTGGGCGATGTGGTACTGGTGCCGGGGCGACGGCGGCTACTGCGCGCTCGACCCGGCCGGCCGGCCCGCCCCCGGCGCCGAACCGGCCTTCGGCCCCTACCCGGTGTCGGTCGCCGGGACGGCCGTGCGCACCGGCCCGGCCCCGGGCGGCCACCTCGTGCGGTGGTCCGCCGACGGCACCGACCGGAGCACCGAACTGGTGTTGCCCGCCACGGCGTTCCCCGCCGGCGCGCGGATCGCCGTCACCCCGGCGGGCGCCCGGGTCGAGCTCGACCAGCCGGCCGACGGCCGGGCCGGCACCGCCCGGATCCGCCTGCCGCACAGCCGCCCGGGCACCCCGGTCACGGTGACCCTCACCCCCCGCTGAGGCCCGGTGCCGCGCCCCGCCGGAGCCCGCCACCGGGCCCGGCGGGGGCGGGCCCCCGCTACGCCAGACCGCGGCGGGCCAGCAGCGGACCGGTCCGCGGGTCGCGCCCGACCACCGCTCGGAAGGAGTCCAGCGGGTCCCGGCTGTCCCCGCGCGACAGCAGCTCGCGGCGGAACACCTCGCCGCTCTCCCGCACGCTCCGGCCGTTCTCCGCGAACCAGTCCACCGTCTCGGCGTCCAGCACCTCGGACCAGATGTACGCGTAGTAGCCCGCGCTGTACCCGCCGGCGAAGATGTGCGAGAAGTACGCCGTCCGGTAGCGCGGCGGGATCGCCGCCACCGCGATCCCGGCCTTCGCCAGCGCCCGCGCCTCGAACTCCTCGGCGTCCGCGATCTCCTGGCCCGGCGGCACGGTGTGCCAGGCCAGGTCGAGCAGCGTCGCCGCCAGGTACTCGACGGTCCGGTGACCCTGTCCGAAGGCCTCCGCCGCCGCCATCCGCCCGACCAGTTCGGCCGGCAGCGGCTCGCCGGTCACATGGTGCTTGGCGTAGTTGGCCAGCACCTCGGGCCGGACCATCCACATCTCGTTGACCTGCGAGGGGAACTCCACGAAGTCCCGCGGCACGTCCGTCCCGGCGAAGTACGGGTAGCGCACGTCGGAGAAGAGCCCGTGCAGCGCGTGGCCGAACTCGTGGAACAGCGTGCGCACCTCGTCCCAGGAGAGCAGCACCGGCTCGCCCGGCGCCGGGCGGGGCACGTTCAGGTTGTTCATCACCACCGGGCGCCGGCCCAGCAACCGCGACTGGGTGACCAGTTCGTCCATCCACGCGCCGCCGCGCTTGGACGCGCGGGCGTGGAAGTCCCCCAGGAACAGGCCGAGCGAACCGCCGTCCTCCTCGAACACCTCGAAGACCCGCACGTCCGGGTGGTACGCGGTGAGGTCCGGACGCTCGGTGAAGGTCACCCCGTACGCCAGGTTGGCGGCGAAGAAGACGCCGTCGCGCAGCACCCGCTCCAGCTCGAACCAGGGACGCAGCGCCGCCGCGTCCACCCGGTACGAGGACTGCCGGACCAGTTCCGCGTAGTACGCCCAGTCGTGCGCGGCGATCTCCTCGATCCCGTCGGCGGCCGCCGCCCCGGCCAGCTCCACCGCCTCCCGCCGCGCGTTGGCCACCGCCGGCGGCACCAACCGGGCCAGCAGCGCGTCGACCGCCTCGACCGTGCCGGCCGTCTCGTCCGCCACCACGTAGGCCGCGTGCGTGTCGTACCCGAGCAGCCGGGCCCGCTCGGCGCGCAGCGCGGACATCCGGATCGCCAGCGGGCCGTTGGTCCGCGCCGCGCGGCCCAGCGAGGCCGCCAACAGGCGCTCGCGCACCGAGCGGTCGGTGAGGAAGGCCAGCTCGGTCTGGTTGGAGAAGTTCTTCAGGCTCAGCACGTACTTGCCGTCGTGCCCGAGCGCCCGGGCGTTCTCGGCCGCGCCGGCGATCGCGTCCGGCGAGAGCCCGGCCAGCTCCGCCGCGGAGTCCAGCACCAGCGCCCGCGCCTTCGAGTCCGCCGACACGTGGCGACGGAACGCCGACGCGCCGGCGGCCAGTTCGGCGTTCAGCTCGCGCAGCCGCCGCTGATCGGCGGCGCCGAGCCGGGCACCGGCCCGGACGAAGGCGGTGTGCCGCCGTTCCAGCAGGCGCAGCGACTCGTCGTCCAGGCCGAGCCCGGACCGCCGCCCGTACAGCTCCTCGATCCGGGCGAACAGCGCGGCGTCCAGGTGGATCGCGTCCCGGTGCGCCGCCAGCCGCGGGCTGATCTCGGCGTCCACGCCGTCCACGCCGGGCGTGGTGTCCGAGGAGACCTGGTTGTCGAAGACCGCGCCGACCCGCTTCAGCAGCGCGCCCGAGCGCTCCAGCGCGATCAGGGTGTTGTCGAAGCTCGGCGGCTCCGGGTTGGCGGCGATCTCGGCGATCTCGGCGAGCTGCTCGGCCATCCCGCGCTCGAACGCGGGCAGGTAGTGCTCTTCCCGGATCTCGGCGAAGGGGGGCAGTTCGTAGACCAGGGTGCTGGGCCTGAAGAACGGGTTCTCGGTCATTTCGCCGACCCTACGCCGTGGCAACGGCCCGGCGAACGCCCCCGGCCGGGCGGGTGGCGCACGGCCCGGACAGCGGCGCACCCGCCGGTACGCGCGCCTACGCCGGTTGTCGTACCCACCGGTTACGGTCGAGGTCCGCAGCCCGTACGCACGAGAGGAGGAGCCCCCGGTGGCACCCCGGATCGCCCTCGTCCCCGACCCGCACGGCCCGGGTGGGCGGTTGCAGTCCCTCGACGACGACGGCGCGCCGCTCGGCCCGCCCACCGCCGTGGCGGACCTCGCGGCCGCCGTCGCCGAGCGGGAGGCCGCCGAACACCCCCGCTGGGTCTGGGCGGCCACCGACAGCGCCTACGCGCCCCTGCTCCCCCGGCTGCCCGAGCGGCTCGCCCGCTGCCACGACCTGCGGCTGGTCGAGGCCCTGCTGCTGGGACAGGAGGGCCGGTTCGGCGCGCCCCGCTCGCTCGGCGCCGCCTGGGCCCGGTTGAGCGGGCTGCCCGTCCCGGCCGACCTGCCGGAGCCCGGCGGCGCGGAGGCCGGGGACGGCCAGGACACCCTGTTCGCCCCCGACCGGCTCCAACTGCCGCCCGGGGCCGACGCCCTGGCCGCCGTGGCAGCCGTGCACGCCGAGCAGCAGCGCCGGCTCGCCGCGATCACCGACCCGGGCGCCCGCTCCCGGTTCCGGCTGCTGGTCGCCGCCGAGTCGGCCGGCGCGCTGGTGGCCGCCGAGATGGCCCACGACGGCCTGCCCTGGCGCACCGACATCCACGACCGGCTGCTCACCGAGCTGCTCGGCCCCCGTCCGACCGTTCCCGGTACCCAGCCCAGGCGGCTCGCCGAGCTGTCCGTCGAGCTCCAGGACGCCCTCGGCGGCCGGCCGTTCAACCCCGACTCGCACAGCCAGGTGCTGCGCGCCTTCGCCGACCGGGGCGTCCAGCTCGGCTCCACCCGGTCCTGGGAGCTGAAGGCGGTGGACCACCCGGCCGCCGCGCTGATGGTCCGCTACAAGGAGCTCGCCCGGATCCACGCCGCGCACGGCTGGGCCTGGCAGGACGCCTGGGCCCGCGCCGGCCGGTTCCGCCCCGAGTACGTGGTCGGCGGTGTGGTCTCCGGCCGCTGGGCCAGCCGGGGCGGCGGCGCGCTGCAGATCCCGCGCATCCTGCGCCGCGCCGTCGTCGCCGACCCCGGGTGGCTGCTCGTGGTCGCCGACGCCGCCCAGTTGGAGCCGCGGGTGCTGGCCGCGCTCTCCCAGGACGCCGCGCTGGCCCGCACCGCCGCCGCCGGCGACCTGTACGAGGCGCTGGCCGCCTCCGCGTTCCAGGGGGACCGCGACAAGGCCAAACTCGGCCTGCTCGGCGCCATGTACGGCCAGACCGGCGGGGACATCGGCCCGCTCCTCGCCACCCTGCGCCGCCGCTACCCGGCCGCCATGGGCTACGTCGAGGCGGCCGCCCGGACCGGCGAGGACGGCGGCGTGGTCGCCTCCCGGCTGGGCCGGGTCTGCCCGCCGCCCTCCGCCGACTGGCTCGACCTCACCGAGGCTCCGGAGACGGCGGGGGACGCCGGCGGCCGCTCGGCGCGCGCCCGGGGCCGCTTCACCCGCAACTTCGTGATCCAGGCCAGTGCGGCGGACTGGGCGCTCGCCCTGCTCGCGGCGCTGCGCCGGCGGCTGGGCGCGCTGCCCGCCACCGACCCGGCCGACCGGCCGCACCTGGTGTTCTTCCAGCACGACGAGGTGGTGGTGCACACCCCGGCGAACCTGGCGGACCAGGTGGCCGCCGCCGTCGCCGAGGCGGCCGACGAGGCCCGCCGGCTGGTGTTCGGGGACACTCCGGTCCGGTTCCCGCTCACCACCGCCGTGGTGGACTGCTACGCCGACGCCAAGTAGCCGCCGCCGGGCCCGGACGGGGCGCCGCGGCTGCCACCGGCTACAGCTTGCGGAACGCCCGGGCGTCCTCGGCGGCCGCGGCCACCTCGGTGACGGCCGCCCCGGTGGACGCCGTCACCGCGGCCGCGACCGCGCCCTCCACGAACGGCGCGTCCACCAGCACCACCCCGGGGCGCGGCTCGTCCTCCAGCAGCGCGACGGCGGTCAGCACCGAGCTGCCGAGGTCCGCCAGGACCACCGCGCCCGCCCCGCCGTCCGCCTCCGCGACGGCCCGGGCGATCAGGTCGTAGCTCGTCCCGAGCCCGCCGTCCTCGGTGCCGGCCGCCACCACCACCCGTACCGCGTCCGAGGCGAGTTCCGCCAGCAACTCCCGCAGCCCGGCGGCGAGCCGCGCGCTGTGCGAGACCAGGACGATGCCCACGTAGTCGCTCATACCGCCGACCCTACGACCGCTCCGGGGCCGCGCGGGAGTGGGCCGCCCGGCCCCGCGTGTCGTCCCGCGTCCCGCCCGCGGGCGTGTCGCGCCCCGTGCCGGCCACCCCCGTCTGGCGTAGCGTCGGGTCAGCACCGTCTGCCGAGGGAGCGAAGCGCCGTGAAGAAGCTGATCAATACCCCGGAGAGCGTCCTGGAGGACGCCTTGGCCGGAGTCGCCGCCGCCCACCCGGAGTTGACGGTGGATGTCGCGAACCGGGTGATCACCCGCGCGGTCCGCCCGGGCGCGTCGAAGGTCGCGCTGGTGTCCGGCGGCGGCTCCGGCCACGAGCCGCTGCACGGCGGTTTCGTCGGCCCGGGCATGCTGGACGCCGCCTGTCCCGGCGAGGTGTTCACCTCCCCCGTACCGGACCAGATGCTGGCCGCCGCCAAGGCCGTGGACTCCGGCGCCGGGGTGGTCTTCGTCGTGAAGAACTACACCGGCGACGTGATGAACTTCGAGCTCGCCGCCGAACTGGCCGCCGAGGAGGGCATCGAGGTCCGCACCGTGCTCGTCGACGACGATGTCGCGGTCGAGGACTCGACCTGGACGGCCGGCCGGCGGGGCACCGGCGCGACCGTGCTGGTGGAGAAGATCGCCGGCGCGCTGGCCGAACGCGGCGCCGGGCTGGACGAGGTGGCCGCCGTGGGCGCGGAGGTCAACGCCGCCTCCCGGTCGTTCGCGATCGCGCTGACCGCCGCGACCACCCCGGCCGCCGGCAAGCCCGGTTTCGACCTGCCGGAGGACGAGATCGAGGTCGGCGTCGGCATCCACGGCGAGCCCGGCCGCCGCCGCGAGAAGCTCCGCCCGGCCCGCGAGCTCGCCGCCGAGGTGGTGGAGACCGTGCTCGCCGACCACCGGCTGACCGCCGGCGACGAGGTGATCGCCCTGCTGAACGGCCTCGGCGCCACCCCCCTGCTGGAGCTGTACATCGTCTACGGCGAGGTCAGCGCCCGGTTGGCCGAGCGCGGCATCACGGTGGCCCGCAATCTGGTCGGGAACTACGTGACCAGCCTGGACATGGCGGGCTTCTCGCTCACCCTGACCAAGGCCGACGCCCGGCTGCTGGACCTCTGGGACGCCCCGGTGGACACCCCCGCGCTCAAGCGGGCCTGACGGAGGAGGAACGGTCATGGAGTTCGACACCGCGCTGGCCGAGGCCTGGGTACGCGCGATCGCGGTCGCGGTCGAGAAGGAACAGGGGCGGCTCACCGAGCTGGACTCCGCGATCGGGGACGGCGACCACGGCAGCAACCTGCGGCGCGGCTTCACCGCCGTGCTCACCGCGCTGGACGCGCTCGCCCCCGACAGCCCCGGGGCGGTGCTGACCAAGGTCGGCGGCACGCTGATCTCCAAGGTCGGCGGGGCCTCCGGCCCGCTGTACGGGAAGGCCTTCCGCGCCCTGGGCGCCGCCCTGCCCGGACCGGCCGGCCCGGCCGCGTTCGGCGAGGCGCTGGCCGAGGGGCTGCGGGCGGTCCAGGCCCTCGGCAAGGCCGAGCCGGGCGACAAGACCATCCTGGACGCCTGGGCGCCGGCCCTGGCCGCGTACCGCGAGGCGGTGGCGGCGGGCGCCGACCTGCCGCGGGCCGCCGGGGCCGCGGCGGACGCCGCCGAGCAGGGTGCGCTGGCGACGGTGCCGCTCCAGGCGCGCAAGGGCCGCGCCTCCTACCTCGGCCCGCGCAGCGTCGGCCACCAGGACCCGGGCGCCACCTCCACCGCCCTGCTCTTCCGCGCCCTCGCGGAGGTGACCGCCGAAGCGCGGGGCTAGACCGGCCCTCCCGCCCTACTGGTCCGTCCGGGTGATCAGCAGCAGCAGC
Source organism: Kitasatospora sp. NPDC059327 (assembly GCF_042752535.1). NCBI lineage: Bacteria > Bacillati > Actinomycetota > Actinomycetes > Kitasatosporales > Streptomycetaceae > Kitasatospora > Kitasatospora sp. NPDC059327. The sequence goes on from NZ_JBHYYB010000090.1 coordinate 25,052, forward strand.
GCGTCGTCCCGCAGCTCCCCGCCGGTGTGCTCCAGCAGGTCGGCGTAGACCCGGCCGACCGCCGCCTCCAGCTCCGCCGCGGAGCGGGCCGCGCCCCGGACCAGTGGGCCGACCCGCTCCGCCAGCGGATAGAAGTCGCCGTTCGCGCGGTGCCGGGCCTCGATCACGCCGTCGGTGCAGAGCACCAGCACGTCCTCGGGGCCGAACGGCTGGTCCCAGCTGGCCGGCTCCCCGACCGCCAGCCGCCCCAGGCCGAGCGGCACCCAGGGGTCGGGCGCGTTCAGCACGTGCGCCCCGCCGCCCTGGTCCACCCGGATCGGCGGGACGTGCCCGTACTGCAGCAGCTCCATCACCCCCGGGGTGCGGAACTCGGCGAACAGCGCGGTGGTGAACTCACCGTCGGGGGCGTGCCGCTCGACACTGGCCTCGATCCGGGCCGCGACCCCGCGCAGCCCGGCCTCGTCGTAGGCGGCCTCGCGGAAGGACCCGAGCACCACGGCGGCGGTCTGCACCGCGCCGAGCCCCTTGCCCCGGACGTCCCCGACCGCCACGCGGGTGCCGTGCGGGGTCTCCAGCACCGAATAGAGGTCCCCTCCGATCCGGGAGGCGTCGGCGGCCGACACGTACCGCACCGCGAGGTGCAGCGGGCCGACCACCGGCCCCGGCAGCCGCAGCAGCGCCCGCTGGGCGGCCTCCGCGACGGAGCTGACGGCCGCGAACGCGGCGGCCCGGCGCATGCGGATCTTGGCCACCCAGGCGGAGAACACGGTGAGCAGCAGGTAGCTGATCATCGCGCCGTAGAGGAAGCGCTCGTCGTTGACGTTGTCGACCTCGTCGTAGTGACTGAGGCCGAACACCGTGAACAGGCCGAGCAGGCAGACCGTCAGCAGTTCGAGCGGCCGCAGGGTGAGCGCGGCGATGGTGGGCACGACCGTCATCAGCGGCGCGAGGTAGCGGTCCTTGCCGGAGAGCAGGTCGGCGAGCCCGACCAGCAGGATCGCGACCAGCGCGGGGCTGGCCCGGCGCCAGAACGGCACGTCCTGGAGGTCGGCCGCCAGCAGCGCGCCACGCCGCCGCGCCGGCGGCAGTCCCGTGGCGGTGGGGACCGCGGGCGACTGGGCTCGGCGGATCGGGAACACCTTTCGAACATAACGGACGACCAGCGCCGCCACCCCCGCACCGGGGGCCGGTGGGCCGACCCGCGCCCGCCGCACTGGGCCAATCGGTACCGAAATGACCGATTTGTCATACAGTGCGACCAAAGCGGCTACACAAGGGAGGCCATCAACGGTGTCCGGATACCGCAACACCCCCCGCATCTCCGCCCCGCCGACGCGCGCGGCGGCACGGTCCGACCAATGGCTCAGGGTCTTCCTGACCGGCCTACTGCTCTGGATCGCCACCGTCGCCGTCACCTTCCTCACCGGCAACAGCAACCTGGTGCCGACGATCGTGCTGCTCGGCAGCTTCCTCGTACCGGCCACCGTGGTGGTCTGGGCGTACGAGCGGTACGCCGCCGACCTGGGCCCGGACCGCATCTTCGCCTGCTTCGGCATCGGCGGGATCATCGGCGTCCTCGGCGCCTCGGTCCTGGAGACCTACCTGCTCTCCCCCTCGGTCTGGATGTACGTCGGCGTCGGCCTGATCGAGGAGGCCGTCAAGCTCGCCGCTCTGATCATGATCTGCCGGCGGCTGCGGGTCGGCGGAACGCGCTACGGGCTGGTCCTGGGCGCCACCGTAGGCGCCGGGTTCGCCGCCTTCGAGAGCGCCGGGTACGCGTTCAACGCGGTGCTCAGCATCCAGGGCCTCTCGCTGAGGAGCCTGGTGGAGACGGAGATCCTGCGCGGGGTACTGGCGCCGGTCGGCCACATCCTGTGGACCGCCATCCTCGGCGGGGTGCTCTTCCGCGAGCGGCGCGGGGGCCACTTCCGCTGCACGCTCCCGGTCGTGCTCACCTATCTGGGCGTCGCGCTGCTGCACGCGCTCTGGGACAGCATGAGCGGCATCGCCGTCTGGCTGGTCGCCCGGACCACCACCAGCGACTGGCAGCGCGCGCTGTTCGACCTCGGCTACATGCCGAACCCGACCACCGAGCAGGTCCACCTCTACACGCTCTACGACGCGCTGGGACTGATCGCCGTGTCGCTCGGCGGCCTGCTCTGGCTGCGCCTGCTGGTCCGCCGCGAGCGGGCCGCCCCGATCCCGGCCCAGCACCCTTCGGCCCCCGCCTAGCGGACCCGCCGGCCCCCGCGCCGCCCTTCGCGCCCGAATCCGCCCGCCCCCCGGCGCGGATTCGGGCGCAGCGTGTCCAGGCGCATACGCTCTGCTGTCGGACCGCGTCCCGATGCGATCCACACCACACCGCCCCCTTCTTTGGGGAATACCCCGCAGGGGTATGGTGTCATCAAGAGTGAGAGCCCGGGCGCAGGCCCGCGGCCGTACAGACCTCCCGGAGGCCCCGATGTCCAGCACCATCACCTACACCGTGACCGGCATGAGCTGCGGCCACTGCGAGAGCTCGGTCAGCAAGGAGCTCACCGCGCTGGCCGGTGTCACCCAGGTGGCGGCCGACGCCAAGGCCGGCACCGTGACGGTCTCCTCCGCGGCCCCGCTCGACGACGACCAGATCCGCGCCGCCGTCGACGAGGCCGGCTACGAGCTGGTCGGCCGGTCCGTCTGAGCCCCCTCGGCGCGGCGGGGGCCGCTCGCCCCGGCCCCCGCCGCGCACCCTCCCCAAGGAGCTGATCAGCATGAGCGCCTCCACCCCGGCCGACACCGCCGCGGACCCGGCCGCCGCAGGCGGCCCGCGTGACCAGGACGGCGGAGCCGCGGTACGGGACCGCGTCGAGCTGTCGATCGGCGGGATGACCTGCGCCTCCTGCGCGGCCCGGATCGAGAAGAAGCTCAACCGGATGGAGGGCGTCGAGGCCACGGTCAACTACGCCACCGAGAAGGCCCGGATCGACTTCGGACCGGGCGTGAGCGTGGCCGACCTCATCACCACCGTCGAGAACACCGGCTACAGCGCCGAACCGCCCGCACCCCCGGCCCCCGAACCGACCGCCGAGCCGGTCGGGCCGGGCGCCGCCCCGGAGCGGCCCGCGGCCGACCCGCTGCTGGACCGGCTGCTGATCAGCGCCGTGCTCAGCGTGCCGGTGGTCATGCTGTCGATGATCCCGTCGCTGCAGTTCGCCAACTGGCAGTGGCTGGCCTTCGCCCTCACCGGCCCGGTCGTCGTCTACGGCGGGCTGCCGTTCCACCGGGCCGCCTGGACCAACCTGAAGCACGGCGCCGCGACCATGGACACCCTGGTCTCGCTCGGCACCCTGGCCGCCTTCGGCTGGTCGTTCTGGGCCCTGTTCTGGGGCCACGCCGGGATGACCGGGATGCGGCACGCCTTCTCGCTGTCGATCGGCGACACCGACGCCTCCTCCACCCTCTACCTGGAGACGGCCGCCGCCGTCACCGTGCTGATCCTGCTCGGCCGCTACCTGGAGGCGCGCTCCAAGCGCCGGGCCGGCGCCGCCCTGCACGCCCTGCTCGACCTGGGGGCCAAGGACGTCTCGGTGCTCCGGGACGGCTCCGAGATCCGGCTGCCGGTGGACCGGCTGACCCCCGGGACGCGCTTCGTGGTCCGCCCGGGCGAGAAGATCGCCACCGACGGCACCGTGGTCGAGGGCTCCTCGGCGGTGGACGCCTCGATGCTGACCGGCGAGTCCGTCCCGGTCGAGGTCGCGGTCGGCGACAGCGTCACCGGAGCCACCGTCAACGCCGGCGGCCGGCTGGTCGTCGAGGCCACCCGGGTCGGCGCGGACACCCAGCTCGCCCGGATGGCCAAGCTGGTCGAGGACGCCCAGAACGGCAAGGCCGCCGCCCAGCGACTGGCCGACCGGATCTCCGCCGTCTTCGTCCCCGTCGTCATCCTGATCGCGCTCGGCACCCTGATCGGCTGGCTGCTGGTCTCCGACAGCCCGACCGAGGCGTTCACGGCCGCGGTCGCGGTGCTGATCATCGCCTGCCCGTGCGCGCTGGGCCTGGCCACCCCGACCGCGTTGATGGTCGGCACCGGCCGGGGCGCGCAGCTCGGCATCCTGATCAAGGGCCCGGAGGTCCTGGAGTCGACCCGCCGGGTGGACACCGTCGTCCTCGACAAGACCGGCACCGTCACCACCGGCCGGATGACCCTGCTCGCCGTCCACACCGCCGAGGGCGTCACCGAGACCGAGGCCCTGCGCCTGGCCGGCGCCCTGGAACACGCCTCCGAGCACCCGATCGCCCGGGCCGTCGCCACCGCCGCGACCCAGCGGGTGGGCGAACCGCCCGCCGTGGAGGACTTCGAGAACGTCCCGGGCCTCGGCGTCCAGGGCGTGGTGGACGGGCACGCCGTCCTGGTCGGCCGCGAGCAGCTGCTCGCCGACTGGTCGCAGTACCTGCCGGAGGCGCTCGCCGAGGCCAAGCGCGCCGCCGAGGGGGCCGGGCGGACCGCCGTCGCGGTCGGCTGGGACGGCGCGGCGCGCGCCGTGCTGGAGGTCGCCGACGCCGTCAAGCCGACCAGCGCCGAGGCGGTCCGCGCCCTGCGCGCGCTGGGTCTGCGGCCCGTCCTGCTCACCGGCGACAACCGGCTGGTCGCCGAGGCGGTGGCCGCCGAGGTCGGCATCGGGCCGCAGGACGTGATCGCCGAGGTACTGCCGCGGGACAAGGTCGCCACCGTACGGCGGCTCCAGGCCGAGGGCCGGGTCGTGGCCGTGGTCGGCGACGGCGTCAACGACGCCGCCGCCCTCGCCCAGGCCGACCTCGGACTCGCCATGGGCACCGGCACCGACGCCGCCATCGAGGCCGGCGACCTCACCCTCGTCCGCGGCGACCTGCTCGCCGCCGCCGACGCCGTCCGGCTCTCCCGCCGCACCCTGGCCACCATCAAGGGCAACCTCTTCTGGGCCTTCGGCTACAACATCGCCGCCCTGCCCCTGGCCGCCGCCGGACTCCTCAACCCCATGATCGCGGGCGCCGCGATGGCCTTCTCCTCCGTCTTCGTGGTCACCAACAGCCTCCGACTGCGCCGGTTCCGGGCCGCCGTCCCGGACCGGCCCTGAGGCCTCGACCGCCCCGACGCCGAGGGGCCCGCACCGCGTGCGACGCGGTGCGGGCCCCTCGGCCGTTACTCCGGCGGTCAGCGCCCGAGCAGCTCCCCGCCGTTGCAGTGCATGATCTCGCCGGTGATGAACCCGGCCTCGGGCGAGGCCAGGAAGCAGACCGCGGCGGCGACCTCGCCGGCCTCGCCGATCCGGCCGAGCAGCGTGCGGGCCGCCCGGCGGGACACCTCGGCCTCGTCCAGCCGCGGGCCGAAGAACTCGGTGCCCGCCACCGTGCCCGGGGCGACGATGTTGGCCGTGATCCCCGAGGTGCCGAGCTGGGCCGCCAGGAAGTGGTTCCAGGCGTGCAGCGACGCCTTGGCGGCCCCGTACGAGCCGGCCCCGTTCAGCGCCGCGATCGAGCTGACGGTGACCACCCGGCCCTCCCCCGGGGTGAGCCGGTCGCGGATGGACTCGGTGAGCAGCACCACGCTCAGCACGTTCCGCTCGAAGTCGCCGCGCCAGCGGGCCAGCAGGGCGTGCGGCCCGCCGCCGATCACGGTCTCCCGGCTGCCCGCGTTGTTCACCAGGACGTCGACGCGCTCCGGCAGTTCGCCGAGCACCGCCTCGACGTCGTCGGGATCGGCGAGGTCGCGGACCAGCGGGGTGACGTTCGGCCCCAGATCGGCCGCGGCCCGTTCGAGCACCGCCCGCCGACGGCCGACGATCACGACCTGTTCGCCCGCCTCGGCGAACCGCCGTGCCACTTCGTACCCGATTCCCGTGCCACCGCCGGTGACAACGACGTTCCTGGCCATCTGCGCACTCCCTCCCCAGTTCCGCCGCCACGCTGCGAGGGTGCGGGACGGTCCGTACCGGAATGCCACGATTCCTATCACGCTCGGTTGCCGTGGCTGCGGGGAGGGTGACGTCGCGGCCGTCGGAACGTGTGCTATGGGCCGGCCACGACCCGCACACGGAGCGTGGCGAGAGGCAGGTCACACCCCCCGGGCGTAACTTCTCGCACCCTGATACGTCTTAGGTTGGTAGTGCGGCAGTTTTTCGGTGGGCGGAGACGTGGCGAACGGCATCACGTCGCCGCACGGCCACCACTGCCGCCGACGGGGCTCCGGCGGGCCCCGGGTCGGTCGCCGACAGTTGGCGGCCTTCGCGCACGGCGCCGGGGTGTGGCGGGTCAGGGACGCTTTGAGCGGCCGTCCCCGGCTGCGGCCGCCCCGGAGTCGTGCGCTGTACGTCTCCCACCCTCGCGCGGGACGACGAAGGGCCCGGCCGCGCGATGCGGCCGGGCCCTTGACGGGTCCTACGACGTCAGCGGGCGTCGAGGCCCACGTAGTCGCGGATCGCGGTGCCGGTGTAGATCTGGCGCGGACGGCCGATCCGGCTGGTCGGGTCGTTGATCATCTCGTGCCAGTGGGCGATCCAGCCCGGCAGCCGGCCGAGGGCGAACAGCACGGTGAACATGCTGGTCGGGAAGCCCATGGCGCGGTAGATCAGGCCGGTGTAGAAGTCCACGTTCGGGTAGAGCTTGCGCGAGACGAAGAAGTCGTCCTGGAGCGCGTGCTCCTCCAGCTTCAGCGCGATGTCGAGCAGCTCGTCGGACTTGCCGAGCTGGCCGAGCACCTCGTGCGCCAGGAGCTTGACCTGCGCGGCGCGCGGGTCGAACGCCTTGTACACGCGGTGGCCGAAGCCCATCAGCTTGACGCCGTCCTCGCGGTTCTTCACCTTGCGGATGAACGCGTCGACGTCGCCGCCGTCCTTCTGGATGCTCTCCAGCATCTCCAGCACGGCCTGGTTGGCGCCGCCGTGCAGCGGGCCCCAGAGCGCCGAGATGCCGGCCGAGATCGAGGCGAACTGGTTGGCGTGGCTGGAACCCACCAGGCGCACGGTGGAGGTCGAGCAGTTCTGCTCGTGGTCCGCGTGCAGGATCAGCAGCTTGTCGAGCGCGTTGACGACGACCGGGTCGAGCTCGTAGTCCTCGGCGGGGACGGCGAACGTCATCCGCAGGAAGTTCTCGACGTAGCTCAGGTCGTTGCGCGGGTAGACGAAGGGCTGGCCGACCGACTTCTTGTACGCGTAGGCCGCGATGGTCGGGAGCTTCGCCAGCAGGCGAACCGTCGACAGGTGGCGCTGGGCGGCGTCGAACGGGTTGTGGCTGTCCTGGTAGAAGGTGGACAGCGCACCCACCACCGAGGACAGCATCGCCATCGGGTGGGCGTCCCGCGGGAAGCCCTGGTAGAAGCGCTTGACGTCCTCGTGCAGCAGGGTGTGCTGGGTGATCTCGCGGTTGAACTCCGACAGCTGGTCCGCCGTCGGCAGCTCACCGTTGATCAGGAGGTACGCGGTCTCGATGAAGCTGCCCTGCTCGGCGAGCTGCTCGATCGGGTAGCCGCGGTACCGCAGGATGCCGTTGTCGCCGTCCACGAAGGTGATCGCGGACTTGTACGCGGCGGTGTTACCGAAGCCGTTGTCCAGGGTGACCAGGCCGGTCTGCGGGAGCAGCTTCGAGATGTCGAAGCCGGCGTTGCCCGCAGTGCTCTCGACGACGGGGTACTCGTACTCGCCGTCCTGGTACCGCAGTACTACCGAGTTGTCGCTCACGTCTTCCTCACCGACGAAATGAATCCTCTTCCAAGGTGCCCTGACTGTCTCTACCATCCCCCATCTGGCGGACAGCCGCGCACCCGGGGTGGCCCGAAAGGGACCGCCCCTACAAAACCTGCCGCCGCAGCCGGTACGAACCGGACAAGATCGGCACCACCCCAGGCTCTGCCGTAAATCTCTTCACGTCAAGAGAACAATAGAGGCAACCATCCGTTGGAGAATCATCCAGTCGCCAGCCGATGGTCCAGCGCGGCGTGCCTCCTACCTGCGCTGACGGTGCGAACGGCCTGCCCGATCGCCTTCCGTGACCCCACCAGCACTACCAGTTTCCGGGCCCTGGTCACGGCCGTGTACAGCAGGTTCCGTTGGAGCATCGTCCACGCGGACGTGGTGACCGGAATCACCACCACGGGATACTCGCTCCCCTGCGACCGGTGGATCGTCACCGCGTACGCGTGCGCCAACTCGTCCAACTCGTCGAAGTCGTAGGGCACCTCCTCGTCCTCGTCGGTGACCACCGTCAACCGCTGGTCGTCCACGCTCAACGAGGTCACCACTCCCACGGTGCCGTTGAAGACACCGTTGCGACCCTTGTCGTAGTTGTTGCGGATCTGCGTTACCTTGTCCCCCACCCGGAACGTCCGCCCGCCGAACCGCCGCTCCGCCAGCCCCTCCCGGGCCGGCGTCACCGCCGCCTGCAACAGCGTGTTCAGGTTCCCCGCGCCCGCCGGCCCCCGGTGCATCGGCGCCAGCACCTGGACGTCCCGGCGCGCGTCGAACCCGAACCGCTGCGGAATCCGCCGTGCCACCACGTCCACCGTCAGCCCGGCCGCCAGCTCGGTGTCGTCCTCCACGAACAGGAAGAAGTCCGGCAGGCCCTCCGTCAACGGCGGCAGGCCCTCGTTGATCCGGTGCGCGTTGGTCACCACCCCCGACTGCTGGGCCTGCCGGAAGATCCTGGTCAACCGCACCGACGGGACCGGGCCGCCCTCGGCCAGCAGATCCCGCAACACCTCGCCGGCCCCCACCGACGGCAGCTGGTCCACATCCCCCACGAACAGCAGGTGCGCCCCCGGCGCCACCGCCTTGACCAGCTTGTTCGCCAGGATCAGATCCAGCATCGACGCCTCGTCCACCACCACCAGATCGGCGTCCAGCGGGCGGTCCCGGTCATAGGCCGCGTCCCCGCCCGGCCGCAGCTCCAACAGCCGGTGCACCGTCGAGGCCTCCACCCCGGTCAGCTCGGCCAACCGCTTCGCCGCCCGGCCGGTCGGCGCCGCCAGGACGACCTTCGCCCGCTTCGCCAGCGCCAGCGTCACGATCGACTTGACCGTGAACGACTTGCCGCAGCCCGGACCGCCCGTCAGCACCGCCACCTTCTCCGTCAGCGCCAACCGCACCGACTGCTCCTGCTCCGGCGCCAGCTCCGCACCGGTCCGCTTCGCCAGCCACCCCAGCGCCGCCGGCCAGTCCACGTCCGCGAACCACGGCATCCGGTCCGACTCCGCCCGCAGCAACCGCAGCAGCTGGTTGGCCAGCGAGATCTCCGCCCGGTGGAACGGCACCAGGTAGACGGCGGTGATCGGCTCACCCCCCTCCCCCGGCACCGACTCGCGCACCACCCCCTCGGCCGCCACCAGCTCCGCCAGACAGTCGATCACCAGCCCCACGTCCACCTGGAGCAACTTCACCCCGTCCGCGATCAGCCGCTCCTCCGGCAGATAGCAGTGCCCCTGGTCGCTGCTCTGCGACAGCGCGTACTGCAGGCCCGCCTTCACCCGCTCCGGACTGTCGTGCGGAATCCCCACCGCCTGCGCGATCCGGTCCGCCGTCAGGAAGCCGATGCCCCAGACGTCCGACGCCAGCCGGTACGGCTCGTTCTTCACCACCCCGATCGAGCCGTCGCCGTACTGCTTGTAGATCCGCACCGCGAGCGACGTCGACACGCCGACCCCCTGCAGGAAGACCATCACCTCCTTGATGGACTTCTGCTCCTCCCAGGCCGCCGCGATCTTCTTGGTGCGCTTCGGCCCCAGCCCCGGCACCTCGATCAGCCGGCCCGGCTCGTTCTCGATCACCTCCAGGGTGTCCACCCCGAACCGCTCCACGATCCGCTCCGCGAACCGCGGCCCGATCCCCTTGATCAGACCCGAGCCGAGATAGCGCTGGATGCCCTGGATCGTCGCGGGCAGCACCGTGGTGTAGTTCTCCACCACGAACTGCTTGCCGTACTGCGGGTGCGAACCCCACCGCCCGTGCAACCGCAGCGACTCCCCCGGCTGCGCCCCCAGCAGGGCGCCCACCACCGTCAGCAGATCGTTCGCACCACGCCCGGTGTCCACCCGGGCGACCGTGTAGCCGGTCTCCTCGTTGGCATACGTGATCCGCTCCAGCACGCCCTCGACCTGAGCGAGCTGGCGCGGCACCGGCGCCTGGTCCGCCTGCGTCTGCCTGGCCACCGGTCCCCCCTTTATCAGTGCGGGTGCAGTTCCGCTACGCACCGTACCGCCCGGGTGCGACAGCGGGTGTCCTGGTGCCAGGCTGGAGGGGAACCGGGGGGCGCCGTCCCCGCCCGTGCCCCGCCACGACGGGCCCTCCCAAGGAGCACCGCCACCATGCTCAGCACCGACTTCGCCCCCGGCTCGCCCAATTGGCTCGACCTCGCCAGCCCCGACACCATCGCGTCCGAGGCCTTCTACGGCACCGTCTTCGGGTGGACCTTCGCCGCGGCCGGGCCCGAAGCCGGCGGCTACGGCTTCTTCCAGCAGGGCGGCCGCACGGTCGCCGCCCTCGGACCGCTCACCGACGACAGCGCCCACCCCGGCTGGACCATCTACTTCCGCACCGGTGACGCGGACTCCACCACCGCGCTCGTCGACGCCGCCGGCGGCACGGTCCGCTTCCCCCCGTTCGACGTGTTCGACAGCGGCCGGATGGCCGGCTACCGCGACCCCACCGGGGCCGACTTCGCCGTCTGGCAGCCGCACGACACCCGCGGCCTGGACGCCGTCACCGAACAGGGCACCTTCTGCTGGGCCGAGTGCTACAGCGTCGACGCCGAGGCGGCGAAGACCTTCTACCGCGCCACCTTCGACTGGCAGGAGCAGGACGTCCCGATGGGCGAGGCGACGTACACCGTCCTCACCCCGGCCGGCGGCGGCACCGACGACGCGCACGGCGGGATCACGCAGCTCGGGCCCGAGCAGACGGCCGCCGGCACCACCTCGCACTGGCTCCCCTACTTCGAGGTCGCGAACGTGGACGCCGCGCTCGCCCTGGCCGGTCAGCTGGGCGCGACCATCCGCCTTCCCGCGACGGACGTGCACGGTGTCGGCCGCCTCGCCCAGCTCGTGGACCCGCACGGCGCGGCCTTCGCCGTCATCACCAGCGCGCTGCCCGGTGAGTGACGCCGGATCACCTGACCGGAGCCCCCGGGCGGCCCTCCAAGCGGCCCAGGACGGCCTCTGGCGGCCGCTGCGGCGGTGTGGCACCAGGGGAGGGCCGGAGCGGGGGCCACAAGGCGTCGGCAGGGCCCCCGGGCTCCCCACGGGCCCGCCTAGGCTGTGATCATGACCGACCTGACGATCCGACGCGCCGGCACCGACGACCTGCCGGCGATAGTGGCCATGCTCGCCGACGACCCCCTGGGTGCCGCCCGCGAGAGCCCCGACGACCTCACCCCCTACCTGGCCGCTTTCGCCCGCATCGAAGCCGACCCGCACCAGCACCTGGTCGTCGCCGAGCGGGCCGGCCGAACCGTCGGGACACTGCAGCTGACCGTCGTGCCCGGGCTCTCCCGCAAGGGCTCCACCCGCACCATCATCGAGGCGGTCCGGATCCACGCGGACGAGCGCGGCACCGGCCTCGGCACCGACCTGATCCGGTGGGCGATCGACCGGTCCCGCGAGCTCGGCTCCGACCTCGTCCAGCTGACCTCCGACGTGACCCGGACCGACGCCCACCGCTTCTACGAGCGTCTCGGCTTCGTCCCCTCGCACCTGGGGTTCAAGCTCCCGCTGTAATTCCGTCCGCGATTCCGCCACCGGCGGCTCCGCGGCATTCCGCCGCAGTCGCCGGTACAAACGCAAAGAACCCCTCGATCCGTCTGGATCGGGGGGTTCTTTGGAATGATTGTTCGGCGGCGTCCTACTCTCCCACAGGGTCCCCCCTGCAGTACCATCGGCGCTGTGAGGCTTAGCTT